>JASFGN010000085.1:0-8481 GCA_050123735.1 Desulfobacterales bacterium
GCTCTGGATCATTGGATTTTTGGTGATCTATCCGATCGTTGGTTTTCCGGAGGGGATTCTCGAGCAGGCCACTCAGGTACTTCAAAGCACGGCGGTCAAATAACTGGCGAGCTGATTACCGCTAAGCCTCTGTATGAGAATGAGAAATGATGGTTTCTAAGTCTGAATCAATTCACATTCCGATCATGCGCACTGTTATCATTGCAACGCTGTTGCTTCTAATACCGGTTGACGGCGTTGTCCCAGCAGCAAAAGAGGTCCACACGATCGAGGTAGACGCTGAGGGCAGCTATCGAATGGGAGCCGACGCTTCATTTGATCTGGCAAAAAAAGTGGCATTTTTCACCGCAAAAAGACACGCTGTAAATCTGGCGGGAAGATACTTTTCACATAAAAGCCTTATCAAACCTTATGAGCTCAACAAGGAAGAGATATACAGCCTGGTGGCAAGGGACATCCAGGCAGACGTGCTGGAGGAAAAAAGCGAAACAATCGAGAAAACGCCGACATATCGACTCCGAATCAGAGCAAAGATTATGGCCTCTGATTTTGTGAAAGCAGAGATAGCGGACGCCAGGCAGGAAAAAAAAGAGTCAGAAGAGTCTTACCGTGAAGAAATGGAACAGCCTGTTTCTGCGGAAATTGATCCGGGTAAAGACATCGCCAAAGCCTACCGGTTATTGCGTGAAAAGAAATGGCGAATCGCAATGATTTATCTTAACCATCTGGAGAAAAAGTACCCGAACTGGGACCGTATCTACATGGCCAAAGCGATAGCGCATTATATTTTGAACGAACCGGTGTTTATGAAAAAGGCTCTGAACGCGGCCTGTCGATTGGGCAATGGTACCGCATGTGATGACTTAAAAAATCTAAAAAAAGTGCACGAATATGATTTTGGCCTTTCAATTGATGATTAAGGATCTATAGGGGTCGTCAAAAAAAGCAGATTAATCCAGGATGCGCAGCAGTCTCAAAGCCAGCGGCTCGGTGGATTTGCCCGGGGTGTTGAGCATGATGACATAGCGGCAGAGCTGACCGTTGCTCCTTCGAATATAGCCGGCACGCGTGCTGATGCCGTAAAGCGTGCCGGTTTTGTAATACTCTCTTCCGGCCCGCCGCATATAGTAATGGTAGGGCAAAAATTCCTGCAATATGCGATCCATCTGGGTTGCCGAGACCCTGTTTTCGCGGGATATGCCGGATCCCTCAACAATTGTCATATCGGCGATACCCAGCATATGCCGGGCGTAATCGTTTGCAATGGTGACCCCTTTGGCCAGAGTGCCCGGTGATCCGATAATTTGAGCCCCGGTGGCAATCAGCAGCTGGTTGGTCATAAAATTATTGGAATGCTCCAATAGGCGAACAACATTCTGGCTCAGCGATGTCTGGGCCTCATATCGATATATCAATCGATCGGCATCCGTGTTGACCCGTCCCAGCTTGACCTTACCGTTAAAGCGAACCCCCTGCATTTTTAAAAAATGCTGAAATAGCAGGCCGGCATAAATCGATATTTCGTCTTTGTGGTGCGAAAAGACAATGCGGCCGGCTTTCAACTTCGAGGCTTTTATTTTTTTGACCACAAAGGGCAGTAACGGCGTCTGGGGTTCGGCACTGACATATCCCTGTGAGGTGCGTTTAAAAGCCACCGTGTTGAAATTGACACACAGCGCTCCGTTCGGGGCGTCATAGGGCTGGGTGGACGAGGTGATGCCCGGGATGGTCAATGGTTGCCGGAAATAGGAATCGTCCACGACGAGGTCATTCAACGGATTTGATTTTTTTAAAAGCACGGCAAGAACCTGTGAGATCTTTACAATGACCTCTGAAATCAGCAGCGGATCGCCATATCCCTTGATTTTCAGATTCATTTTCTGATCCAGATAGAATTCGGTCGGAAAACGGTAATCGTCGCCCAGGTAATGCAGGGCCACCAGGGAAGTGAAAATTTTTAAGACCGAAGCCGGTATGCGCTCGTGATCGGCATTTTTCGAAAATAAGATCCGTTCCCGGGCGTCGGTGATCAGGATAGAATCATTTTTGCCGATCAATGCATCCAGTCCAGAAAAATCCTGGGCCTTCAGCCCGGCCGGCAACAGGAGCAAGCATATCATGAGCAGCCACGGCAAAGCCTTGGCAGCCGTTTTTTGCGACCGGATTTCCGATTGAAGGCCGCCGGATCGATCACCAGCGGTTGAACATAGGCGATCGACAGAAGCCACAGCCTTATTGGCTGCTGCGGTCCAAGAGGCCTGCTGGAATCGGCTGATGCCGGCCTCATTTTGATGGGCAGCGGTATCACTCATACGCTTGTGACCTCTGAGGACTTTCGATGATGATGGTCACCGGGCCGTCATTGACCAGATGGACGGCCATCATTGCCCCGAAGCGACCGGTCTGGACCCGGATCCCCTGGCTGCGCACGCCATCAACAAATGCCTCAAAAAGTTCGATGGCTTTCTCGGGTTCGGCCGCATCGATAAAGGAGGGCCGGCGGCCTTTGCGGCAATCGGCCAACAAGGTAAATTGAGAAACGGCCAGCAGTTCACCTTCTGTTTCAAGCAATGATCGGTTCATTTTGCCGCCGGCGTCCTCAAAAATTCTGAGGTTGATGATTTTGTTAATCAGGTAGTCAGCATCTTTCGCGCTGTCATTTCTGGCGACCCCCAGCAATACCAACAAACCGTTTCCAATTTGTCCCACAACCCGGTCGTCGACTTTTACCGCGCTTTGTCGAACTCTTTGAACCACCGCACGCATCTGGCACTCTCCCCATCCAGGATTTAATTGCCTGAAATTATATAAAAAAATAAAAATATCGCCTTTATCGACCGACACCGTTATGATTACGCGGACGATGCGACCAACCAACAGATAAAAGTAAATTTACCCTTTACGGCAGGTCGGCAAGTATGTCAAGATACCCCAGCGATAACGCCAAAATCATCTGATGGAGGATCCATCTGCATGTGGCTGACGCGCAGCTGAATTCTTATTGGTTGAAGAATATTCACTTTTAAGTTATAAATAAGCTATATATTTAATTAAGTTTTTTTATTTTTTGGGAGAAAATAATAGCCAATCGGCGCTGCCGGTTGTATATTTAACCGGTCTGAAAAATCAGGTCAAATCGCTAAATCGGAAAAAACCTGCTCTGGTGATTGGCTGGGAGAACGTTCGTTGAAGAAAAATAACTTATATACGAAATTAAACCTCGTTTTCGGGCTTTTCTTTTTCTTTCCGGTTCTGGGGTTCCTCTTTTTTTTCATAAGATATGACATGCTCTCGGACACCTGGGTGCCATTATTTTTTCTGGGCATCCTGGTGTTTTCATTTACCGGCTTTACGATACTCAAAAAATTATTTGATAAGATCTCCAACATATCCGTGCAAATGTCATCCAACTATCTTGGGGATTTTCCGGAAGATCAACTATCTACGGGCACCGATGAACTGCAAAACATCGTTCAGTCGTTCAGCGCCATCGAACAGCGGTTTAGCAACACGTTTCATGCACTTGAAAAAAAGGCCTCTGAGATCGCCATTCTAAAAGAGGTTTCCGAGTTATGCTTCGTCACTTTTGATCCGGAGGAGATCCTGCACATAACGCTGGAACGGGCACTGATGTTAACCAATTCGGACCTGGGATCGATTCTGACGGTTAATAAAAATGAGCCCAAGACATTTCAGGTAAAAGCCACCGTGGGCCTGGGGAAATTTGTCAAAGCCGGCGATCGCATTGATTTTGAAACCAGCATCGCTAAATATGCGGTTATCAACAAATCTCCCCTGGTGGTTGAAGATATCGAGCAGGACAATCGTTTTGGCAGAGCCAGCCTGGCACATTACGGCACCAAATCCTTTGTCTGCATGCCGATTAAGACCAGCAAGGAAATTTTTGGGGTTCTGACGATTTCTTCACGCCAGGATCGCATCTACACCCAGGAGGATGTTGAAGTCCTGACGCCGCTTTTAAGCAATGCGGCCTTTACCTATGAAAATCTGCGTCTGCTCAAAGAAAACGAGCGCAATTCACTGCATTTAAGGTCCATTGAAAAAATATTCAAAATACTGGTTTCCAGCTTCAGGGACACCGAACTGCTGCATGCGGTTCTCAATGAGCTTCAAAGCGTGGTTCCATTTAATCTTGCATTTGTAATGACCCTGGATGATGCCAAACCCGGTCACCTGAAGATCTTCGATTTGCTTATCAGCGGACCCTCGAACCTTGCGCGGGGCACCAGTTATCCCATCAGAGAATCCATTCTTGAAAAGGTATTCAAGCAGGAAAGCAGTCTTCTGGTGGACAATACCTGTTCTATGGCCAATGCGCAGGATCGGGAGCTTTTTGCCGATCAGGGTTGCACCGCCTGTCTGTTGGCCCCGTTAAAAAGCGACGGCAACGTTACCGGGATTTTAGCACTGGCTGCTCATGATGTCGCTTTGTTCTATAATACGCATAAGCTGATTACCTGGATTGCCAATGGGCTTTCGCTGGCCATTGAGCGAAATCGGCTGTCTGCAGCGGTCGTCAAAAGAAACCAGGAACTGGATACCATCCGCCAGGTCGGCAGCGCTCTGGCATCGTCCACATTTGATATCAGCAAAGTGTTAAAATACACCATGGATATGATCCGCGAGGTCATGAATGTGGAGGCCGGTTCCTTGCTTTTTCTGGAAGGCGACGAACTCGAGATTGCGGTGGCATTCAATATTAAGATTAAATCCATGAAAAAATTCCGCCTGAAAATCGGTCAGGGCATAGCCGGTTACGTGGCCGCCAGGGGCAAATCCATCCTGGTTAATGATATTGAAAAATCACCGCATTTTTTCCCGATGGTCGATGAGTCCACCGGATTTAAAACCGAATCCGCGCTGTGCGTGCCCATGGTATCTCAGGGAAAGGTCATCGGTGTGATCGAGGTGCTCAACAAGATAAACGGTGAATTCGATACGGGCGACAAGGATCTTTTGCAATCCATTGCAACGTCTGTTTGTATTGCTCTGGAAAATGCCCGTCTCTACAAAGAAACCGTCAGCATGGCGGAACAAGAACGCGACATCCGGCATATGTTTCAGAAGTTTGTCCCCAAGGAGGTTCTGGATAAAATCATTTACGATTCTGAAAACGGCAAGCCAGTGGTTGAAGAATTAAAAACACTGACCCTGCTCAATATCGATATCCGCGGTTTTTCCGAGTTATCCCGCAAGATCGGCTCGCAAAAAACGGTGGCGTTGTTGAATAGCTTTTTTTCGGTCATGGGCGGCCTTGTCTTCAAGCACCATGGCATCGTCGATAAATATCTGGGCGATGGCTTTTTGGCCCTTTTTGGTGCGCCGGTCTCCAGCACCAAGGATGCTGATAATGCCATCGCTACCGGCTTTGAGATGAAGAAATCCCTCAACGCGGTCAATCGATATCTGGAGCGCAAATTCGATGCCACCGTCAAAATGGGCATCAGCATCCATACCGGCGAGGTCGTGGTCGGCAATATCGGCTTTGAACAAAAGATGGACTACACCGTCATCGGTGATCCGGTCAATACGGTCTTCAGATTACAGAATCTGACCAAATCTTTTCCAAACGGCATTTTAATCAGTGAAAACACCCTGCGGGCCGCGCGAACACGCCCGCACGTCGGCCAGATCAAGACCTCTGCCGACCTTGCCGAGGATCTCGGAGACATGAAAGTATATGAATTGCTCGGTGAGAAAACGGATAAACCCTATGTTGTTGCCGCCCGTTAGCGCGCCTTTGTGCTTGACGGTATCTTTTGGGGCAAAATGGTTAACCGCCGCCCTGTTTTTCCGGCGGCTCATTCATTGATATCTATTCCAATCCATCCAAATGTCAGGCAGAGCGACAGCCTGCAAACGGTTCGAATTGGGGTGGTGACGGAGAAGCGCATGGAAGCAATGCCGAAGCAGGGATTTTTGAAAGGGCAATTTCTGATGGCCATGCCCGGCTTAATCGATCCCAATTTTTACCAGACCGTAACCTGCATGTGTGAGCACAACGCAGAAGGCGCCATGGGGGTGGTCATCAATCGGGTTCATCATGCACTCACAGCCAAAGATATTTTCGAGGAGCTAAACATCGATTGTTCATCCCGGGCCGATCGCATTCCCATTCACCTCGGCGGACCGGTCCATATTGCTGAAATTTTTGTCCTTCATGGGCCTCCGTTTGATTGGGAGGCCTCCTTAATGATCACCTCCAATGTTGCCCTGAGCAACACCAAAGATATCATCGAGTCGATTGCGCTGGACAAAGGGCCGGAATCGTTTATCATTTCGCTGGGATGCGCGGGGTGGGGGCCAGGTCAGCTGGAAGCTGAAATAAAACAAAACGCCTGGTTAACATATCCGGTGTTCGAGGAAAACATTTTTGAAATGCCGATTGAAAATCGTTGGGAGGCGGCCGTTAAAAAGATGGGAATCGATCCGAGGTTGCTTTCCGACAGGGCAGGTCATGCTTGATCAGCGCTTTGGGTTTTAACGACGGGCCTGACTGGATTTAGCTTTTGACTTGGTTTTTTTTTTCTTTAAACAATCTTTGTCTTTTCTCACAAATGCGCACAGTTTCGGATTATAATATTCTTTACAGTTGAGAGGATTATAAAGCGGACATTCAGGGTGTTTCTCGGACATAAACCATCTTTCCCTTCTTAAAATAAATTCCCGAGGCCGAACAGGCGTTTTTGTAGCACATAATCACTGGTTTTACAAGGTATTAGTTCATAATTCAGAGCCTACGGAAAAGCGCACGCAGATCCGGGCGGCCCACATGATCCGTTTCACCTTGCCACCGGCGGTGTCTGCTTGTTTCAAGTCGACAACGAATTCTGACCTGAACGGCGTCTTACCCAAAATCCGCCGGCAGCAGGGGGTTCTCTTTTTTATCCGGGTTTATTCGTTTTTCCTTGACCCCATCCAATCTTCAAAGTAGCTATAATTTGAGCTATTTATCGCCATTGAGAAACACCATCATTTCTATTCGCGGGGTTGCATAAATGATAACAGCAGGAATCGATTGCGGCGCCAAAAATACCCAGGCCATTGTCATGCGAAAAGGTCGGATTATCGGCAAGGCCATGCTGGCAACCGGCTACGAGCAGGAACAGGCCGCTGAAGAAGCCCTGGCGCAGGCGGCTAAAGATGCCGGTATTGCAAGAGGTGACATCCAGAGAATCTTTGCCACCGGATCCGGTTGCGAGTCTTTAAAAGTCGCAGAGGATACGGTCAATGAAATCAAGGCCATGGCCAGGGGCGCCCATTTTTTCTTTCCCAGTGCCCGCACCGTGATCGATATTGGGGCCGAAGAGGGTCGGGCGGTAAAAATTGATCAACAGGGCAATGTGGTGGATTTTGCGATTGGTGAAAAATGTGCGGCCGGCGCAGGCGCCTTTATTGAAGGTATGGCCCGGGCGCTTGACGTGAGCGTTGAAGAAATGGGATCGCTGTGTCTTCAATCGGACCAAGACATCCCCATGAATGCCCAGTGCGTTATCTTCGCCGAATCCGATGTCGTCAATCTGATTCACGCCAACACGCAAAAGCCTGAGATCAGCAAGGCCGTTCACGATGCCGTCGCCAGCCGGGTCGCATCCATCATTCGCCGTATCGGCATCAATGAGGATATTGTCATGCTCGGCGGCCTGGGTTGCAATCCAGGTTTTATTGCCGCTCTCCGGAGGGAATTGAAAATCGACACCATCTATACTCCGGATGAGCCCGAATATGGCGCTGCCGTCGGCGCGGCAATTTTAGCGGCCGAATCCGCTAAAATATAGTTATTTGTTATTCGTTATAGCTTGTAGAAATATTTCAAACCCAAATACAATCAACAACAAATAACGAATAACCAATAACCAATAACCTGTTTGTCGGAGACAACCGGCATGGTTGAAGATCAAAAACCGGAATACGGCCACTGGCCCGAGTCCAACTGGAAAAACCCGGATATCGATTGGAATAATGCCCGGTTTGTCACCGTGGGCATTGATGTGGGATCCGTCAGTTCGCAAGCCGTTGTTATGGCTGATGGAAACATTTTTGCCTATGGCAATATGCGCACCGGCTCCAGTAGCCCCGACAGCGCCCGTAATGTCTTTAAATATGCGCTGGCAGGCATCGATTTGCCTGATGACCGCGTGGATTATTGCGTCGGCAGCGGATATGGACGGGTCAATGTGGCGTTTGCAGACCGCACGGTGACCGAAATCGCCTGCCATGCGCGCGGCGCCATTTTTCTTTATGGTAATAGGGTTCGCACGGTTCTGGATGTCGGCGGGCAGGATATTAAAGCGATTCAGTGTGATGACAGGGGTAAGGTCGTCAATTTTTTGATGAATGACAAATGTGCGGCCGGAACCGGGCGCGGCATGGAAGTATTTTCAGATTTGCTGGGCGTGCCGATCGTGGAAGTCGGTGATCGATCTTTTGCATTTAAGGGGATGGAGCCCCCGGCAGTGA
>JASFGN010000086.1:0-8476 GCA_050123735.1 Desulfobacterales bacterium
ATTTTCTGCAAGCGTTTCATTACAATATTCGGAGATACGATGCAAAACATACTGGTTACCGGTGGTTGCGGCTTTATCGGCACAAATTTCATTTACCATATGCTGTCAAATGACGAATTTAATGGCCGAATTATTAACGTCGACAAACTGACCTACGCCGGCAATCCTGAAAATCTGGTGGCAGCTGAGAGAAAATATGCGAAGCGTTATATCTTTCAAAAGGCCGATATTTGCGATGCCCGGGCGATGGCAGCCATATTTGATCGATACGCAGTGGATGCCGTCTGCAATTTTGCGGCCGAATCCCATGTCGATCGTTCGATTGTAGAGCCGGATGCTTTTATCAAAACCAATATTGAAGGTACCTTTCGACTGCTGGAATTGGCCCGCCGGCACGAACATCAACTGAAATTGTTTCACCATGTCAGCACAGATGAGGTTTACGGATCCTTGGGCATGAACGGCCAATTCACCGAGCAAACGCCTTACCGCCCCAACAGTCCTTATTCGGCTTCCAAAGCGTCTTCCGATCACCTGGTCAGAGCGTATTTTAAAACCTACGGTCTACCGGTGACGATTTCCAATTGTTCCAATAATTACGGTCCCTATCAATTTCCCGAAAAAATGATTCCGCTGATGATTTTAAACGCACTTGAGGGCAAGCCGTTGCCGGTCTATGGTAAGGGGCGCAATGTGAGGGACTGGCTATACGTAACCGATCACTGTCAGGCCATCTGGAAAATTATGCAGGCGGGAACCCGGGGAGAAATGTACAATATCGGCGGTCAGTGTGAGATGGCCAACATTGATCTGGTCGGGCGCATTTGCGATCTGCTCGATGACATGGTTCCTCGCGCCGATGCATCTCCGCGCCGCAACTTGATTACGTTTGTAGAAGACAGACCCGGCCATGACCTGCGATATGCCATCGACTTCAGCAAACTGACAGAGGAACTGGGCTGGCTGCCGCAGGAAACATTTGAAAGCGGAATTCGCAAAACCATTGAATGGTACCTCGATCATCAGGGCTGGGTGGAACAGATTAAAAACGGCGAGCACTATCAACGCTGGATGAAGCAGCAGTATGGGGGCGCGTAATTTTATCGGTTTCAAAGTCAGCTGCTGTAAAATATTAACTTGCCGTATTTGGAAATTAAATGTTACGCGTTTCGAGTTGCGGGTTGCGCGTGGCAGGCTGAAATTTGCGATACACGCAACCCGGAACACGCCACCCGCAACCAATGACACCCATGATAAAACACGCTAAAGACCGAATCATCTTCCCCCTGGATGTTGCCACCGCCGCCGACGCAAAAAGATATATTGAACTGTTGGCCGGAAGCGTAGGTCTGTTCAAGGTCGGGCTGGAACTGTTCATTCAGGCCGGTCCTGCGATTATTGACTTTATTCATTCACAGACACAGAGCCGGGTTTTTTTGGATTTAAAGCTGCATGACATACCGGCGACGGTCAAGCGGGCCACGGCGCGGATTGCCGATATGGGCGTTGCTTTTGCCACGGTTCATGTAGGCGAGACATCACGAATGCTGGCTGCGGCAGTCGAGGGTGCCGGCGGCAAGGTGGGAATTCTTGGCGTTACAGTATTAACCAGTGTTTCGGCGGAAGATCTGAAATCGGCCGGCTATCGCCAGGAATTATATGATGACCTGCTGCAGACCGTCACGCGCAGAGCGGTTGTTGCCCATGCAGCCGGCTGCGCCGGTGTTGTCTGTTCGGGGCTCGAGGCGGCCCGGGTCAAGGAAACAATCGGCCAGGATTTTCTAGCAGTGACGCCGGGAATTCGCCCGGCCTGGACAGTGACGGCTGAAGAAGATCAACGCCGGATAACCACTCCAGCCGGGGCCATCCGTGCCGGTGCGGATTATCTGGTTATTGGCCGGCCGATCCGGGACGCAAAAGATCCCGTAGAGACAGCTGCGCGAATTGCCGCCGAGATTGAAGGTGCTGTTTAGCTTCTGTGCTGTTCAAATAATGGTTATGGGTCCTTATTATAGTATACGCCTACCGAACCGGAACCAGCATAATTTCGATCCGGCGATTCTGTTTGCGGCCCTCTTCGGTTTCATTTGATGCAACCGGCTTGTAATAGCTAAAACCGCTGGCAGTCAATCTTTCCGGACTAATTTCTCCCTTTTCCTGCAGGAAGCGCACCACCGCAGTCGCCCTGGCAGCCGACAATTCCCAGTTGGTTGGAAACCGATTGAGCAAGGCGCCGCCGATTTTGACATCATCGGTGTGGCCCTGGACAACAATCATTTGATCCTGGTTATTTTTAAAAGATTCGGACAATCTCAACAGGACGTCCTGGCCTTCAGGTTTGATTAAGACACTGCCGGAATCAAACAGGATCTTATCGACGAAGGTTACCATTAGTTTGCCTTCAATTTCCTGAATGCGAACGTCCTTGTTGGCAATCTGCGTTTTCAGATTGTTTTCAATTTCCTGGCGCGTTTGATCTAATTCGGAGATTTCCTTTTTTTGAATCTCAACGGTGGTTCTTTCCTTATCCAACTCACTTTCCAGCTGTGCGACTTGGTTCGAAAGGCGTTGGTTTTCTTGTTCCAGCTGCTCCCGGGTTGCATTGGCCTGATTTTCAAGATCCACGTACTTGCTTTTGGAAACAC
Organism: Desulfobacterales bacterium; assembly: GCA_050123735.1. Lineage (GTDB taxonomy): Bacteria > Desulfobacterota > Desulfobacteria > Desulfobacterales > JAHEIW01 > JAHEIW01. Next base: position 2,646 of record JASFGN010000086.1, read on the forward strand.
AGGAGAATATAAATAACAGGCTCAAACCGCATACCACAAATACGAATTTTTTAGACATGGTCAACCTCCTTTATCGCAGGATTGTTTATGGTGCCAATCCCATTCATTTTCAATGAAGGCAAATAGCGCAAGGATATTCCAAGACATTGAGCGGTCTCAACCCTTGCGACGCCTTACGGTTGGTCGAATCCTTGCGCTGAAAATCGACATTAGCAGCACTCACCTGAACAAGTCAACATTGAATCCGCGCCCCGAGCACGCCCTCTAATGCCGGTCAGCTCGGATGCGATCCGGTTTAGAACATTTAAAAATATCGATATAAAAAAATTCCCAGAATCAGGGCACCGATGAGCAGTGCAAAAAACATCTGTTCCGGGCTAAATTTTTTCATAAGGATTAGCTGTCTTTGTCCAACCCAAAGGCCGTATGCAGCACCCGCACGGCCAGTTCGGTGTATTTTTCTTCGATGACACAGGAAATCCTGATCTCAGAAGTACTGATCATCATGATGTTGATATTTTCTTTGGCCAGGGCATTGAACATTTTGGATGCGACCCCGGAGTGATCTTTCATGCCCACCCCGATAACGGAGACCTTGGCAATTTTTTCGTCGCCGAACACATCCTCGGCCTGAATTTCCCTGGCAATCGCTGTTTGCATCGCCAGGGCTTGCTTGAAATCACTCCTCGGGACGGTGAACGTAAGATCCGTCTGTCCTTCAGCGCGGGTATTTTGAATAATCATATCCACGACGATTCCGGCTTCAGCCACGGGCGTAAAGATTTTGGCAGCAATCCCGGGGACGTCCGGAACTTTTTTTAAGGTAATGCGAGCTTGATTTTTGTCATGGGTGACGCCGGATACCACCAGGCGCTCCATGCCGGAATTTTCATCGACGACCATGGTTCCCTCCTCCTCGCTGAAAGATGATCTGACGTGTACCGGTATGTTGTATTTTTTGGCAAATCCGACCGATCGAATTTGTAAGACCTTGGCGCCCAGACTGGCCATGTTCAACATTTCGTCATAGGAGATGGCCTTCAGCTTGCGGGCTTGCGGGCAGATGTTGGGATCGGCCGTATAAACGCCGTCCACGTCGGTATAAATTTCACAGACATCGGCCTTAAGTGCCGCGGCGATGGCTACTGCCGATGTATCCGATCCTCCGCGACCCAGAGTCGTAATGTTGCCATTGGGATCACAGCCCTGAAATCCGGCCACAACAACGATGTGCCGGTCTTGGAGCAACTCCCTGATACGCGCAGCCCGAATGTCAAGAATGCGAGCATTGCCATGACATTGGTCGGTCAGGACCTCGGCCTGATGCCCTAAGAGCGACTGTGCCGGATAATTCATAGATTTAAGGGTCATGGCCAGTAAAGCGGAGGTGGTTTGTTCGCCGGTGGCCAGCAAAACATCCAACTCACGTTTGTCCGGTGTCTGGGAAATATTTCTGGCCATATCGATCAGGTTGTCGGTGATACCGGCCATGGCCGAAAGAATGACGACCACCGCATTGCCCTGATCATAGGTTTTGGCAACCCGATTGGCCACGGTTTGAATTCGTTCCAGGTTGGCAACGGATGTGCCTCCGTACTTTTGGACAATTAAGGCCATTTTTCTTGATTTCTCCCTTACCCCAAAGAGCACGAACCCGCCGCCCCCGGAAGAGCGGATTCCGCTTTCGCTGAAGCGATGCCGGAGATATGCGATGGCGGACGCGGGAGACACGAAGATGATAAAAGTGATTAATTTTTTTTACTTCGTGTCTTTGTTTCTTGGTGGTTAATTTTAATACTGACTTTCATTCGGTGCCCATGCGGAGCGTATTATTTTATCAAGTCCTGAAGTTGCAATTCCAGAGCTTTTAGCAAATTCGCGGCCGGATGTCCATATGCAAATAGATCGATGCGCCGGTCGTTTTCACCCGTAATGTCAAATCGCAGTTGCAGGTGGTTTGATAGTGCATCCTCGGATAGCTTCTCGGCCCATTCGATGGCAATGACGGCATCTGCCAGCAGGATCTCGTCCAGACCGATGTCATCCAGTTCGATAAGGTGTTCGATCCGGTAAAGATCCACATGGTAAAGAGGGTACCGTCCGGGGTATTCATTGATGATCGTGAAGGTCGGGCTGGTAACATAATACTTCTTGGATACATCAAGCCCCTTTGCCAGACCCTGTACAAATACGGTTTTGCCGCTTCCGAGGTCACCGCTTAAGGCCATGATGCTCGGCTGCTCGATGGCGGCACCTAAGATTTGCCCCAGACGTTGCGTTTGCGCTGCAGATTGGGTTGTTATCTGGATATGTTCTTCAGCCATGGGTCTCTTCGTTATTGGTTATTTGTCTGAAACGTTTGACGGTTTTTGCCATGGGCTCAAATCAAATAACGAATAACAAATAACGAATAACTTTAGGCCTGGTTTAGGCCAGTAGTTTTTTAATTTCCCCCGGAATCGCATTCATCACTTCGCCGGCCAGGTAGCCAAACGGCCCAATCGATGTTGCCAGGGTATCGGCTGCGGCCCCATGAAGATAGACGGCGGCATGGGCGGCTTCTTTTGGAGAAAAGCCCTGGGCAATAAAACCGGCCAGCACGCCGGTCAGCACGTCACCCATCCCTCCGGAGGCCATCCCGGGATTTCCGGTAGGGTTGATATAGGCCGTGCCATCGGGATGGGCGATGACGGTTGCGGCGCCTTTTAAGACAAGGTGCACTCCGAATTGGGTGGCAAAATCACGGGCACACTCGAGACGATTTTGTTGGATGACTGCCGGCGCGGTTTCAATTAGCCGGGCCATTTCTCCGGGATGGGGAGTCAGCACGGCCGGGGCTTTTAGTTTTTTCAACAGACCGGTTTGTCCGGCAATATTGTTGAGACCATCGGCATCGATGACCATCGGTATCTCAATTCGACTTATGACTTTTCCGACAAGACTCCGGGTTTGGGCGGTTTGGCCGATTCCAGGCCCGATAGCCAGGCAGGATTTTCCGTCTGCCAGTGCAAGGATCTCTTCCAGGGCGGCGTCTGCGAGGATACCCCGCTGACTTTGCGGCAAAGGTGCTGTCATCACTTCCAATACCTGCGTTTCGACAATTGGATTGAGGCTTTCGGCAACGCCCAGCGTCACCAGGCCGGCACCCGCACGCATAGCCGAGACGGCCGTCATGGCGGCTGCACCCGTCTTTCCGGTTGAGCCGGCAACGACCATCAGATGGCCGCTTTTACCCTTGTGCATATCGGCAGGACGCGGTTGAAAGTAGCTGCCAATGCAATTAGCAGAAAGCAGGTATTGCTTCGGGCCGACGGCAGCGACCACCGCTTCCGGTATGCCAATATCGATAATTTCAAGCTTTCCGGTGTACGCAGCACCCGGATACGTGAAATGACCGATTTTAGCCAGGGCGAAAGTAGCCGTTCCTTGCGCCCGGATGGCAGTCCCGCAGATTTGACCTGTATCTGAATTTAGGCCCGACGGAATGTCGACCGCGAATACGGGGATGCCGGTAGTGTTGATAAAATCAATGACAACTTTAAAAAAACCTCGGACATCGGAAGTCAAACCGGTACCCAGAATGGCATCCACCAGCAGGCCCGACCGGAGGATCGCGGCTTTAACTTTCGAAAAGGAATCTTCATCCGGCACCTCGATTACCGGGACCTTGAGCGCAGCAAGTCGTTTAAGGTTAACGGCTGCATCCCCTTGGACCGCTTCGGTTTTGGCGAGCAAATAAACCGTCACATTGAAGTCTTTGACAGCAAGCTCCCGGGCAATAACAAAACCGTCGCCGCCATTATTTCCCTTGCCGCATACGATGCTAACACCTTCTTCGGCCTGCTCGGCAAATAGGGAGAGCAGCATAATAGTAGCGCCCTGCCCGGCGGTTTCCATGAGCTCCAGACCGGGAATTGAATGTTTTTCAATCGCCTGGCGATCCATTTCTTGCATTTCAGCAGCGGTGACAAGAATCATGTGCAACCCCCAAAGCAAAACCGGCACAAAAAGTCATTTTACAACATGAATGGCTGAGCGCTAACATCAAGATAATTACACCACGAAAACACGAAAATAGGAAAGTACAAAATTTTTTATTTTCTTTTCGTGTTTTTCTTCTTTCGCGCTTTCGTGGTTAAAAGTGCTTTGGGTTCAGCGTTCAGCTCCAGGAGATTCAGAGTGCGCGAATTAGATCAATCATTTCCTTGACGGCCTTTTCCATGCCGGTCAGCACGGCACGTGAAATAAGACTGTGCCCAATGCTGAATTCGTCGATTTCTCCCAGACCCTTGAATGCTTTGACTGTTTTGTAACACAGCCCATGACCGGCTTTAATGTTGAGATTGAGTTTATGGGCCAGTTTGACGGCGTCCGTCATTTTCAAAAATTCCTGATGCCGTGTTTTGGATGTTTTGGCGTCACAATAGGCACCGGTGTGCAGCTCGACAATTTTGGCATTGGTGCGATGCGCCTGTTTGAGCTGTTCGGCAGCCGGGTCGATTAGAATGCCAACGGGGATGCCGCTGTTTTGCAAGGTATCAACGATTTCTCTTATTTCTTCTTTGTAGACAACGAGGTCCAGGCCGCCGCCGGCACTGAATTCCACCCGTTTTTCGGGCACCAGCGTAACGTGATCCGGCTTGATGTCCAGGGCCATGCCGACCATTTCAGTCGTCGATGCCATTTCCAGGATCAGTTTACTTTGAATCGTCTGGCGTAGGATGCGAACATCTCTATCCTGGATGTCCTGCCGATCTTCCCGCAGATGCACGGCGATACCGTCGGCTCCGGCCAATTCGGCCATAACTGCAGCGGCTACCGGATCGGGAAATGCACTTTTTCTGGTTTCCCGTAAGGCGGCAACCATATTCATTTTAACTGCTAAACCGGCCATAGCTGAACCTCCTTTTTTCCGGGGGGCGACCCCGCATTTGATATTCCGCAAATCGGAATGCCGGTATTAAGATGCGGGCTGCAATTTAATAGATTCTAAGATCTCATTCGTCTTCTGCTCCATTTTTTGAGCTTCGGATTTGTTGTTTTCGTGTTCATACCCCAGCAGGTGTAAAATGCCATGAATGAGCAGCCGATCAAAATAAGCCGTCCTGCTGAGGCCGGCGTTTTGTGCCTCCCGGTGTGCGGTTTCCACTGAAATCACGACATCGCCCAGAAGGTCGGGGGTAATGTCAGTGAACGGGCCCTCCTGCATGGCAAATGCAATTACATTTGTGGGACCTTCTCGGTTTAGGTATTGTTGATTGAGGCGTGCGATCTGTTGATCGTCAACGATGAGAATAGAAAGCTCTGCGTCAGGATAATCCAAGGCGTTTAAGATGGCCCTTGCTTTTTGCTGAATCTTCTTCCTCGAGATCCTGTGTTTGCCTTGCCGGTTTTCGATCTGAACTTCCATTCTTCGATTTCCCTTTGTCATAACCATTTCCGGCTGTACGGCCTTCAGTGTATTCGATGCGGTGATGATGGATGCCGTATAGTATTTTATTGAAGCTTTTGGCAATATTATGCAGGTCTTTGAGAGTTAATTCACAGTCGTCCAACTGGCCGTCTGAGAAAATCTGGTTGATCAGTCTTTGGACCAGGCCCTGTATTCTTGATGGGGTGGGATTATCCAAAACGCGTGTGGCAGCTTCAACCACATCCGCCAGCATGACGAGGCCGGCCTCCTTGGTTTGCGGCTTGGGACCCGGATATCTGAAGTCATCGATATTGACCGCGGCCGCTCCTTTTTTCTGTTTAGCCTTTTCATAGAAATATTTAATGATGCTGGTGCCATGGTGCTGTCGGATCGTATCGCTGATCAATTGCCCCAGCTT
>JASFGN010000087.1:0-8473 GCA_050123735.1 Desulfobacterales bacterium
GCGGTACGGTCCGCGAGTGCGGATCAGCAAAGTACTTACAAATCTACCGCTGGTACCGGACAAGCCTATTGAAATCGGCGTTAGAGAGATGTGCGAGGTTTGTCGAAAGTGTGCCAAGGCCTGTCCTGGGCAGGCGATAAGTTCTGACAAACCAACGATGGCAGGACCCACGAAATCCAATAACCACGGGATTTACAAATGGTATATCAATCCGGAGAAATGCTTTCACTTCTGGGTCCGCAATAAGGGGGATTGCGCCAATTGCATCCGGGTATGCGTGTTCAATAAACCGGATAGCCGCTTTCACAGCTTTGTTCGATGGCATGTAAAAAATATTCCCCAGTTCGACCGAATGTACCTGTGGATGGATGATGTATGTGGCTATGGAAGAAAAATACCCATGCAGGAGGTATGGGAATAGATCAGGCGATCAGCCAGTCTGTAGGCCATTGAGACTCATATAGGAAGACGATCATGGAGTGGTCTAAAGTTATCCAACAGTTATTTCAAAAGGCTGAGCCATATCTGAATGCCAGAGGCGACAAGCTGCATGCCGAAATATCCCATCAATATGCGCTTTACCTTATGGAACATGAAGGCGGCAATCCAAAGATTATAGAGCCGGCGGTCATTTTGCATGATGTCGGCTGGTCTTGCCTGAATGCACATGAACTCACAATTGCTTATGGCGTGCGGGCAGCGGGAAAAGAAGCAAAGCGACTTAATCGCATCCATGAAGTGCAAGGAGCCACCATCGCGCAAAACATTTTGGCCTCGATAGGATTTGATTCATGGCTGATCGATAAAATTCTCGAGATCGTAAAAAGGCATGATTCCGGTAACAATGCTTACAGTCTGGAAGAAAAGGTTGCGCGGGATGCAGACAAACTGTGGCGCTTTTCTGAGGTCGGATTCTGGACCGAGAAAAAGAGACAGGGATTGACTGCAAAAGAGCTTTATGATCATTTGGCCGAACACTACCAGTCGTGGTTTTTTACGCCCACTGCATTGAGGCTGTCAGGTGAAGCGCTTAAGCAGCGATTAAAAGAGATCGAAACGCTGAACGATAATATGGAATAAGGCATAAAAATTATGGGAGGTCGCCAGACAGTAACAACGCTTTGCAAAATGTGTGATCATGGCTGCGGTCTTGAGGTCATGGTCAGAGATGGTCGGCCTGAAGCGCTAAAGGGATCTACAGCTCACCCTTTTAATCGAGGTTGGTTATGTGCCAAAGGGCGCGCAGCTTTAGATCTTTTTTATTCTCCAAATCGTCTCTCCTCTCCGCTCATTCGAAAAGGAAATAAACTGGTTCCATCGGGCTGGGAAGAGGCTTTTACTTTCATCGCAGAAAAACTTTTCTGGTTGCAAGATAAGTATGGCCCGCAAACGCTAGCAATTTATCATGGAGAAGGTGTTGGTCATCAAGAGATCAAATATTACATGAAACGATTTGCGAATGTCTATCGCACACCAAACTTTTGTGGCGTCGGCTCTTTGTGTAATGCCGCCCGCACCATGGGCGAAACCCTTACCTTTGGTAATTTGACAAAACCCGATATCCCCAATTCGAGTTTTCTAATCATTTGGGGGGGAAATCCATATGTTTCCCATGAACCGTATCCACCCTCTGATCTTGCAAAATTCAAGAAGAGGGGTGGAAAGCTCGTGGTGGTAGATCCCAGAAAGACTGAAACCGCTTCTAAGGCAGATATCTACTTGCCGATTAAGCCGGGGCAAGATGAAAACCTCGTCCTGAATATTTTACACGTCATATTCTGTGAGGGACTTTGGGATAAAACTTTCACCCAAAAATGGGTGCCCGATTTTGAGCGGTTTTATCAAGCTGTAATCGAAGAACGGTTTTCACCAGAAAAGGGAGCAGCATTGACCGGTATCTCATCCGATGTGGTTCGACAAGTTGCAATATTATACGCCAAAAGCAAATCCGCCGGCATATTTACCGGAAATGGTCTGGAGCACCATAACCATGGGGTCAATACCACCCGTCTGTTGGCCATTCTCAAGGCAGTGAGCGGCAATTTAGACATCCCGGGTGGTGACATTTTTACACCCAGGCCAGCATTAAAGGATATAACATCCCCTCTGCCCGAGCCATCCGCAGCTCCCATAGGGTCGGCAAAATATGCTCTGTTTTGCCAGGCACGCAGGGAAGCCCATGCACTTAGTCTTCCCGCGGCAATTATCAAAGAAAAGCCCTATCCCATCAAGGGGATGATTATTGCTGGGGGCAACCCATCTTTAGAATGGCCTCAAAGTAGCCTTACCCGAGAGGCGCTGCAACGCCTGGAATTTCTCCTTGTCATTGATATCGTTCGTTCCCCGGAATGCCGATATGCCGATGTGGTTCTTCCAGCCTGCACATTTTTAGAGCGCGACGAGCATCGCGTAAATGTTTATCAAAACTTGCCTCATATTACTCTGAGGAGGAAGGTGGTTGACCACCCGGTTCACGGTTTGCCGGATCAGATGATCTGGTTTAAATTAGCGCAGCATATGGGATTTGGCGAATTTTTTCCTTGGAAAAGCTGCGAAGAGGGGATCGATTATTTGCTGAGTGAATCAGGTATTACGCTTCAGGATCTGATTGCTAATGGGGGTGTTCATCAATACGCCGAAAGGACATTTAGGAAGTACGAGCACAATGGGTTTAATACCCCATCAGGTAAAATAGAGATTTATCCGCAAAAGCTTAAAGATCTTGGATTGGATTTTTCTCCCATCAGAGAGGAAATCCTCAAACGCCGCGATGAATATGATGATTTTCCGCTTATGCTCATCACGGGGGGCAATCTTTTAAGTTACACTCACTGGCAATATCGCTATATCCCTAAACTTCATAAAATGTATCCTGATCCCATCTTCGAAATCCATCCCGATACCGCCCGACTTTACAAATTATCGAATAATGAGATAGCAGAAGTGAACACCTCATACGGAAGGATAAAGCTCAAGTCGCTTATAACTACCAGAATTCAACCTGGTGCCATACATGTTCCCCAGGGCTGGGAAGAGGCGAATGTCAATGAATTAACCGGCCAGGAAGGTTTTGATCCAATTTCGGGATTTCCTAACCTCAAATCGGTAAGATGCAATATCCGAAAATTGTGATCAAGTTGACCATATTGCCCCGTCTTGCCGTCATTGATTATTTTATCGCTAACATATCATCCATCATCTTTGCCGCTATCGAGCCAAATTCTGCATCATTAATATGATGATCCGTCTCTTGAAATTCAATCATGGGGCTGAGTTTTTCGCGCAACTGCTGCACGAAAAACCGGTTCATGGGTGGGTCGTATAGCGGGCCGCCATCGCGATCGGCCTCGGACCACCCCTGCAGGGGTATCAATACTTTTACATGGGGCGCATCTTTGTTTAATTTTTGTGCCAGTTGATCGGCCAGGGTTCGGGTTTCGTCTTTGTTGAGGCGGATCGCAGAGCGGAAATCATAAAAAAAGATCTGGCGATCCTGATATTGCGGTGGAATGCTGTCGCGCGTAAATTCTAAAACCGCGCAATCCAATCCACCCGGTACCACCAGGCGGGGAATGGACCGCCCGGGGACGGGTTCGAAGCGCTGCGGCCCGATATCACCGCAGTAGCCGTGCAGCAGATGATCGGCCAGTTCGTGCGTGGCGAAATCCAGAATGCCGTCAAAATAACCTTCGGCGGCCAGTTCCTCCATGGCCATTCCACCGATACCGTTGGCATGGAATGGCACCACCTCGTAACCCCTTCGCTCCAATGCCTTCCGGGTGGCCTCGGCACCGGCGGTGATAAATCCAAAAAAAGGCAGGGCGATTCGTTTTTTGGTTACATCCGGATTCCAGCCGGCCCGGACCATGCCACTGATGCCGGCTGCGGCCACAGCCAGGATGCGCCCAGAGATGCTGTTGACGCCCAGCAGGTCGGCTACACTGTGGATCATGGCAATGTCCTTGGTGCCGACGGTTTTGGCCATGTTGCGCGACGCTACCGTGGAAACCATCACCTTTGGTACCCCTAAAGGCAGCTCGTGCATGATGGATGTGCCGATATGCGTGCCGGTGCCGCCGCCGGCGGAGATCATTCCGGCGATTTTATTTTGCTCATACAATTCCTTTATTTTGTCTCCCGCAGCATCGATCATGGCGGCAATTGCCATGTCTCTGCGTTCTCGCACATCCGGGTTGCTGGCGATAACAGTATCGAATAAATCCAGATCAACCGCTGCCGGGGATGGGCCCGCTGTGCCGACGTTAATCGTCACGGTGTTAAGGCCGTGATGTTCGATGCGTTCTTTCAAAAAGAAATGCTCCTCGGCCTTGGAATCAAAAGTGCCCACCACCGCAACTACAAGTTTTTTCTCCATTTTATTCCTTTAAGGATAAGGTTATTTGTTATGAGTTATTCGAAAAATCGACATTTCCAAATTCACTAACAACCAATAACCAACAACATTTGGTCTAAGCTTTGGTTAGACCAAAGAACCCATCCTTATGCCAGACAAGTGGCGCTTTACCGCTATCGTTCTGGTTGACAACGCGGCCCATGAAAAGACGGTATCCCTGAATTTCTTTGGAGCTTTCGACGTCACATTCCATCCAGGCGGCTGCACCTTCAGGGATCAGGGCCGCACTGCCGGTGCCAGGAGAAGCCGCAATGCCAAAACGCTCGAACTTGTCGCTGTCTTCGCCTTTGGCACTGCCCACCTGTATGGCCAATTTTTCCTGGTCGGCTCCTGCGATGACCAGTGTAAATTTTCCGGATTGCGTGATGAGCTTTTCGGTCAGGTGGTCTTTGGCCACGCTGATAACCAGCAAAGGCTCTTTTTCCGATACGAACATGGCCGTTGCGGTCATGATATCTTTTTTATCTTCATGGGCAGTACTGACGAATACAACTGAACACGGTAACCAGTAGAATACATTGTTTTCATTGCTCATGGTCGCAAACCTCCTTTATTCATTGTCGTTTTTTCGATAAACTATTTTCTTACATAATATAGCTGAAACTGTAAACTGCAAATTATTTGACTTAATTTCTTTTCGCTGTTTTAATTTTAGGCAGTCATCATATTAGCAGGTGGCGCTTATCCAACAATTTGAATTTTCATAATGAAAAAATGGATAAAAATTGAACGCATTCCGGGGGTACTGGCCTCGGCCTATGAAAAAGGCTCCCGCATGGTCATTTACAGCTACTACCGGCATGTGGCCGAGGAGATCGCTGCCCATCTTCCGGGTGACGCCATCCTGGATATCGGCACCGGACCGGGATATCTGCCGATTGAAATCGCCAAAAGATCTGCGACCGTTCGCATTATCGGGATTGATTTAAGCCGCAAGCTATTGGATATGGCGCGCTCAAATGCCGCCAAAGCGGGCCTGTCAGATCGATTGACGTTTCAGCTCGGCGACGCCGGCTGCATTGATTTTGAGGATGCTTCCTTTGATATGGTGATCAGCACGGGAATGCTGCATTCGCTCAAGGATCCGGTCAAGGTTATCCAGGAAATGTACCGTGTCTTGAAAGCGGGCGGAGAAGCCTGGATTTTTGATCCGGCCCGGGTGAGTAATGCGGTAGACCGCAAAAAATGGAAAGCATCCCTCAATTTGCGGGAACGATTTTTTCTGAAACTGTTTCAGCTGTCGGGTTTACACAAACCGATTAAAACCTACTCGCGCGAAGAAGCGATAGCACTGATCGAACAAACCGATTTCAAAGACTACCGGATCGATGCGCGTGACAACGAAATCAGAATTAAACTAAAGAAGGCATAAAGCATAAGGCGCAAGGCGAATGGCTCAAGGTAGAAGGCAAAAGGGCTTAGACAAAAATGACAATTTTTGTTCAGAATCATCCCAAATATCCTATACCTTACGCCCTGAGCCTTATGCCGTGTGCCGTTTTTTTGGTGGAGTTGGTTATGCATAAATATCAACAAATCTATGAATTTGCGGCCTCTGCCGGTGCGTTCGAAGGCTATGTTTATCGCCGGTCAAAAAATGATATGGATGCCACAGCGCTGACCAATTGGGTCGATAATCTGGTTGGGGCCTACCGTCATTTACCGGCAGACGTCGTTGGCGCATGTCAATCCGCCTGCAATCAGACCCTGGGCAGGGCCATTAAATCCCTTATGGCTGAATTCGGTCAGGATCATCCGCTTGTCGGCAAGTTGCAAAACATCGTAAAAGGCGAATTACCGGATTCCCCTGATGATTTTCAGAAAGAGAAGTGGTTTCAGGGTTAAAGAAATCGGCGGAATGAAAAATTGGAATTAGAAATTAACCACGAAAGCACGAAAAGAAGGAAAACACGGAAATAAGCAAAAATTTCGTGCTTTTTCGATTTCGTGTTTTTGTGGTGAATATTTCGCTTGGATATGTTTATAGAGTAAACGTTTATTGCTTATCAGGATTCTAATGGAGAAGCACTTTGGAAATAATGGGGAAAATCGTCAGCGGCGCAGGGCAGGGCGTCTATTTTACACAGATCGACTGGGTACAACAGCAGTGTGATGCAAAATTGGGCTTTAAGCCATTTCCCGGGACCCTGAATTTGGAGATAGCGTCAGACGATCTTGCCGTTATTGCCTCGCTGGATCAAAAAAAGGGGATTGAATTGATTTCACCCGATCCAACCTTCTGTAATGCCAAAACATTTCCGGTGCGGCTCGGAAAAATCGACGCTGCCATCATCGTGCCAGAAGAAAAGGTCAGGATTCACGCTGAGAGCATCATCGAGATAATTGCACCGTTGAATATCAAAGCAGCCCTCAATGTTAAGGATGGCGATTCGCTAAACATTGTCCTATTGGAAGAGTGAACATGTCGCCCAAAAGAAAGCTAAACGTGGCAGCAGTTATTTTCGATTTGGACGGAACCTTGATCGATTCGATTGACATCTATTTTAGAATCGTCGAAAGGGCCCTGGAGCGACTCGGCCTGCCGCCCGTTTCGCGCAGCAAAATCCTGGCGGCTGCGGAAAGCGAAGATTTCAAATGGGAACTCGTTTTGCCCCGGGAAGTCCAGCACCGCCAGGCAAACATTATCGATGAAGCCTGGGGCGTCGTCAATGAAATCGCACCGCAGATGTTTGCCGATGATCTCGATATCATTCAGGGAGCGGATGGTGCACTTAAAATGGTGTCGGCAAAGGGGTTGAAGATCGGGCTGGTCACCTCGACTCAAAAGCATTATCTGCCGACCAAGCTGCTGCCCTTAAAGAATGCCGGTGTTGCCGGCCTCTTTGAGATCGTCGTTACATCTGATGATGTTGATAAAAGAAAGCCGGCCCCGGATCCGCTCATCATGTGTGCTCAACGACTTGCGCTTAGACCGGCCAAATGTGTTTACGTGGGGGATACAGCTACGGACATGCAGGCGGGCAAAGCAGCGGGCATGCAAACCATCGGCGTACTGACCGGATTTGATGATTACGATGCCCTGCACAATGAACAGCCGGATGCCATTATCGACAGTATCCGCAATCTCAACGATGTCCTTGCCATTTAATGGCGATATTTACGAGGCGCTGCCAGCCAGATAAAAAAACAGGAAAGCAACATAACAACAATTACCAGGATAAATGCCAGCCGATAGTTCTGGGTTTGGTCAAAGATAAAACCGGCCACCCATGCACCGAAGGCACCTGCGATGCCAATGCCGGCTTCCACAAATCCATAGATAAGACCAAAAATTTTGCCTTTAAATAGATCTGCCGAAGTTGACATAAACATTGGCGCCGTCGCTCCCCATCCGATCCCAAAAAATACGAAATAGCTGATTGTTAGGATATTTGAGGCATAGATCTCAAATAAAAGCAACGAGCCCACACCGATGCTGGCGCATCCAATACCCGGCTTATAGGTAAGCTCACATCCAAATAATGTGAAACAAAGGGCCGTTGTAGGATATTCGCCGCTGGTGAAATGCATTCGCATTCACGAGCGAGCGCCTGCTGGCAACCATCGTGCATATCGTTTGACAATGGGCCCAAAAGGAATTAAACACAATAAGAATAAACACGCTACACCGAGAAAATGCACAGGAAATTTGGTCTGAAACTGATCAATTTGTTGGAAGGAGGTGATCAAAGACGATCCTGTTTGGCTAGAAAAATGTGCTCTTTAACTCTTTTAAATGAAGGAGTTCAGCCACCATGAATAAAAAATCTTTGTTGATGTCTCTATCTGCAGCCGCGATCATTATTTTCCCCCTTGCATTTCTAAACCTGAACCCGCCGGCATTTTCCGCAGAAGTTATAAAGCTAAAAATGGCCAATTACTTTCCGCCACCGGCTCCGCATTCCAAGATTTGTGAAGACTTCATTGCCGATGTTGAAGAAAGAACCAATGGCAGGGTTAAAATTCAATACTTTGCCGGCGGATCTCTGCTGAAGGCACCCCAGATGTATGAGGGTGTCGTTACCGGAATATCTGACATCGGCCTGGCCCATGTCGAGT
>JASFGN010000088.1:0-8436 GCA_050123735.1 Desulfobacterales bacterium
ATGGCGCGGTATGATAGCCCATCAGGCCGTGATGGCAGTCGCCGATGCAATTGAGGCAAAGCACGCATTCTGCGGTGCGTATTCGGCCGGTCGGCTGGCAGGCGCCCTCGCAGTTTTTCTCACACAGATGACAGTCGGTGCATTCTTCTCTGGATTTGCCGATGCGCCATATGGCAAAACGGCCCAGCACGCCGCATAAGGCCCCCAGGGGACATACGAAGCGGCAGTAAAAACGCGGCCGGATGAAGTTCAACAAAATCGCCGCTCCAAATATGGATGCGATCAGCCAGGTGCCGGCATACAGTCGCGGGGTGCTCGAGGCCGGCAGGGTGGTATGGTCGATCAGCGGCAAAAGTATCAAATTAATCGAGCGGTAGACCAGCGGGATGGGGTCCAGCAACCCGATTTGAAGGGATGCCGCCGGCCGCCAGTCGCCATGAAATAAAAAGCTGGCCAACACCCAGCCGCCGCCAATGATGAAAACCGCCAGGATGGTCTTTGGCGCTTTTAATTTTGCCTGGCGAGCTGCCAGGACGATCAGCGCTATCAGTCCCAGAATCAGCACGAGCGCAAACCCCGCAGGGGTTGTGCGCGGCAAGCGCAGCGCATCGACGGCCAGCGAGGTCGCAGCCATCATGAGCAGAAAAACCAGGATCCAGTATTTGATTGACTGGGCCGGATGGTAGCGATTGAGTGCCATTTGGGACTTGATCGTGCGTTTGCGCCGGGCCAGATATCCGACAAATTGGTGAATCGTTCCAAACGGGCACAGCCAGCCGCAGAAAAAGCGGCCCAGAAGTATCGTCAACACGACCGTGGCCAGACCCCACACCAGACCGGCATAAAGCGTGCGGGTCGTCAGCAGGGTGCCCAGACCGACGAGGGGGTCTAACTGGATGATCCAGTTGACCGGCCATCCGCGCAACTGGAACCAGCGCTCGCCCAATGTGGCTGCCAGGCAAAACCACAGAAACAGGATCAAAAAAAATACCTGGCAGATTCGTCTGGTGGTTATAATGCTCACTTTTGCTTATAAATGCCTTAAACAGATTAAGTTATTTATTCAAGTATTGCCGGTGTTAAGTTGCAGGCGCACGGCACAGGGCGCAAGGCTGACGGCTAAAATAGAATTTATTCCTTGTTTGCCTTACGCCTTGCACCTTTGGCCTTTTGCCTTTTCTATAGAGATTCCATCACCGGGTTTAGTGTTTTGTAATCGGCGGTGCCCAGCCCGGCTGCTTCTGCTTTTTTAATAAAAGCCAGATCCGCGACGGTTTTTTCAAGCAGGCCGGCGCCGCAGGCGTCGGCGGCCACCTGATCCGTGCCGACAATCATGGAATGGGTATTCTTTAAATCCGAAAGCGAGCCACCCGTCGGTCCGTTGTGCATCATTGTGGTGGTGCCGTCCAGAACCACCAGGGTCGGTTTTATCATCATGGCCAGCTCTTGAATAATCGTGTGGATGTCCTGGTGAAATATGTTGCGCCGCCCGCCCAGCAACCCGTACCAGTTCTTCATGATCATGGAGGCCCCGCTGCGATGATGGTCCTTGACCGGTGCGGTTCCAATGATTTTGTCAACGCGACTTAACGGATCGAAAAATACCGGCCAGCTGCGAATCAGCTGTGCTTGCGGCAGGCTGTAGGATTTAAAAAATTCCTTTTGCGGCAAAACGACAGTTGCTCCGGCCGCGCGGGCGGCCTGCTCGATGCCGGTCAATCGGAAGCAGCTGGCCGGATCGTTGATCGGGTTGTCCGTTACAATGACCGATGCGGCACCGGCCTTCAAACACAGGCGGGTCAGCGCCGAAACCATGTCCGCGTGGGTGGTTGCAGAAAGCACGGGCGCTGATGCGAAGGCCGCATTCACCTTGAGCAGAACCCGATCTCCTTTTTTTATAAACGCTTCCAGACCGCCGATGCTTTTCAAGGCCAGCTCCAGGGTTTTAAACCGGTTGTCACCGCGCACGATACTCATCCGCTTACCAAGCGCGGGCATTGAAAAATCCGGTATCTGAAGCGTTGCCGGCTCTGATGTTCGAACTCCGGGCCCGGCGCTGTCATAAAACCAGTAACCGATTGAGCAGGCAGCCAGGATGGATGCCCCGGCTTTGGTCGAGCGCGCCAGGAACTGGCGCCGGTTTAGATGATGATTGTTCAAGTCTCAACCTCTATATAAAATCTTCGATAAAAAATAGCGTCTTACCGCTAAAATATTGAATACCAACCACGAAAGCACGAAATTATATTTTTTATGTTTTTCGAAATGTCATTCTTTCGAGCTTTCGTGATAATAATTTCTTTTAGCGCCGAGCAATGAACGCAATCTGCCATCTTAATTCGGAACATCCGATTCGCGAGTGGCCTCTTTGATGCGGTTGTACAGTTGCAGGGCTAAATCCTGTGCCGGCTGCTGTGCAGTGGCCTCGCGCACGCCGATTAGATAGGGTCCGTGAGAACATACGATCTCATAAGTATCCAGAATATAGATTATTTTGGCCGATGGGATTGCCAGATCCGATTCCGCTGCCGAGCCGCCGAATGCCATCAGAAAATCGGCATAACTCCCGGCCAATTCCTGCGCTTCTCCGGGTGACTTGCGGCGTGAAAGATAGGCCATCAGCTGGATGTCACCCAGCTGATAAGTCGCTGTAAATATTTGATCAAAGCGCTCATAGCCGAAAGCATCGGCAGACACCAATGCAATACTGTCTTCAAGCAGCCCTGTTTTGGGGAAAAGCGCCTTTTCCTCAATGGCCTGTGTCCGGACTGAGTGAGCTGCGATGAATGTTTCGGCAAAAGTGTGCATCGCCTCCAGGATGGCTTCGGACCGATCTGAAGCGACAATCTCCACATAAAAGGGGCCGTGGACAAAAAATATGGCATTCGCGGTCTGATAGCCATATTGACCCAGGTCCAATGTCTGGGCGTCCTCTCTGCGCTGCGCGCTGAAAACCGAAAATGCATTTTGCGGTGTCTGCATGTCGTATACGAAAACTTCCATCCAGACATCCCCGGCCGTTTCGGATTTCAGCCGCTGGCTGTGAAGGCTTTTGAAACCTGCTGACAGATACAGCTCGGCTTTACCATTGATTTTATCCGAGAGCGTGGCGGCGTCAAAAGCTTCCATCGGCGTCATGGGTATCTGCCCGGCCGGCGGGCTGATCAATGCGGGCTCGGCGGCGGGCTCGGCGGCAGCCGCAGGTGCCGGCTGCGTTTTGTCGCCGGCTGACATATCTGACGCCAGCTGCCGAACCGCCGCAAAATAGCTGAATTGGGCCGTGAAAACGCCGCCGGCAATAATTGCCAGGACGCCTAAAATGATCAGGCTCAGAAGGGTTTGTTTTGAAGCCGTTTTGGTCTGGTGTTCCTGCTTCACGCAATCCTCAAATCATCACTCCGCATAAAAGTGCTCATTTTCCGAGATGGTCAGTCAAGAAAGAGCTGCTGGCTGAGAAATGTGTCTGTTCCCGATAATGGTTGCAGAAATTGGGATGGGACTTCACAGACAATACATCGATCGGGCTCATCATAAAGAAAAGGTGGCGATGTGTCAATTGGAAAGCACTGTCACGTTGTGATACTCGATATGGGCCTCAATTCAATCAAAAATGGCAGGTGGTTGAAATGGGATACAACACCTTAATAGCGTTGCAGCTTACCGGAGCTGAGCTTGACCTGATGAGTTGACGTCTTATTGTTAGGATAATTGTTGATAACCGGAACAAATGTTGCTAATGGCCGTCATACCAGCATCGGCCTGATACCGTTTTAGAATTAGGGGGATTTAATGGACGCTACCACTTATTGTGATACGCTTGAAGAGCACCTGACGGGTTGGAAAGCCAAACTTTACGACGTCATCCGGATTGTTGATCGCCTGCCGGAAAAGGAAAAGGAAACCGTTTTTTCGTCGATCCGGGGGGTGCATACCATTGTGGATCAAATCGATGCCGAAGTCGAGCAGCTGCGGACGGCCTGCCCGGCCGACTGGTCTCCCAACCGAAAAAACCTTGACAGCAAGATGGCTGAATTACAGCAGTCTTTAAAACATCTTTCCGAAGATGTCGGTGGTCCGTTGATTCCGGATACGTTGGCCTGGGTATCAGATCAAGGCTAATCGTTGTAGCTTTACCTTTAAAATTCGGGTGGCCAGAGCGTGCCGGAGTCATATCAATTGCAGATTTTAGATTGCGGATTGCAGATTGATATATACGATCTGCCCCGCATATAAAATCCGCAATCCACAATCCGCAATCCGAAATCTTATGATGCCAAATCAGAAACGACAATCCCTGCTTTGTCCCAACTGCAAAAAACTCATCAGCGCGTCTGAAAGTCGCTGTCCGCATTGCGGCACGGCCCACCCGGCTGCCTGGTACAAGAATAATTTCTGGACCCGGGGGTTCAGTGATCCCTACGCGCTGATCAAAGCAATTATCGGCCTGAATATCGGTATCTATTTGATCTCTTTGATGTTGAACCCCAGGGGTTTTGGTCTGGCGTTGAACCCGCTGACATTTTTATCGCCTTCCGGGTCGATCCTCGAACTATTGGGCGCAACCGGAAGCGTTCCGATCGATGCCGGCCAGCGATACTGGACCCTGATTTCCGCCAACTATCTGCATGGGGGTGTTCTACATATTTTATTCAATATGGCAGCCTTCCGGCAGCTGGGATTGCTGGTTGCCCGCGAATACGGCGTTTATCGGATGTTTATGATCTACACCCTGGGCGGGGTGATCGGTTTTTTCGTATCTTATCTGGCAGCTGTCCCCTGGACGATCGGCGCCTCTGCATCGGTCTGCAGCCTGGCCGGCGCGCTGCTGTACTACGGCAAAAGCCGGGGCGGTGTATACGGCCGGACACTTTATAAGCAAATCGGCATCTGGGTGGTGTTGCTGTTTATGTTCGGTTTCCTGCTTCCGGTGATCAACAACTGGGCGCACGGCGGCGGGATTGCGGCCGGCATCGGCCTGGGGTTTGTTCTGGGGTATCAGGAACGCAAAAAGGAAAATATTTTCCACAAACTGCTGGCCGGCGGCCTGGCGGTTTTAACGCTCCTGATCCTGGCCTGGGCGATCTTATCGGGAATCTATTATCGCTTTACCCTATGACAGCGCCGGATGCCGAAATCCTTACCTTATTTTGTAACTTAGACGAAAATTTGATGGATACATGAAGTGTCTTAGGCCTGTGATGTTTAGGCCCACCATTTAAAGAAATGATGCACCGGTCCGTGGCCGTGGCCGATCCGATAGGCGGCGCCGGCCGCAATGGCCCGGTTCATATAGTCCTTGGCTTTTTGTACGGCTGCTTCGATGTCGTTGCCTTTGGCCAGATAAGCGGCAATCGCCGATGAGAGCGTGCAGCCGGTTCCATGGTTATTGCGGGTTTGTATGCGTTTTGCGGCCAACCACACCGGGCGGTCCTCGCCCGCCAGGTAAAGCAGGTCGCTGCTCTGATGGTCGTCCCCGTGGCCGCCTTTAATCAAGATGCTGCGGCTGCCGTGTGCGGCCAGGGCACGGGCGGCGCTTTCAACATCCTGGCGGTTCTGGAGGGTCTGTGCGGCAAGGGCCACGGTCTCCGGCAGGTTGGGGGTCACCACTTCGGACAGCGGCATCAAATAGTCTTTGATGGCCTCAACGGCGTCATCCTGCAGCAGCTTATCTCCGCTCTGGGCCACCATAACCGGATCGAGCACGAGATTCCGGGCGCCGTGTCTTTTGAGCGCTGCGGCCACCGCCTCGATCAGTTCGGCCGAATAGAGCATCCCGATTTTAATGGCATCGGCACCGATGTCGCTCAGGACGGCATCGATTTGTTCAACGGCAAATGCCGGCGGAACGGGGTGGATGCCGATAACGCCCCGGGTATTCTGGGCCGTCAGGGCGGTAATGACCGACATGCCGTAACAGCCAACAGCGGAAAATGTTTTCAGGTCGGCCTGAATGCCGGCACCGCCGCCGCTGTCGGAGCCGGCGATGGTCAGCACTTTGCGATACTGTTTGGGCGTTTTCTGATGGTAGTCAGCTTCATTCATTATCTTTGGCCTTAAAATGATCCCAGCCGGTCGGGGTTATGGGTTTGGTTTTACCGTCCGGATTGAGTAGGGTGAGCTGTTTATCTGCGGTGATTTCACCGATAACAAACAGCGGGCGCTTAAATGTTTTCTCAAATTCATGCAAAATATCTTCGGCGCGCTCCGGCGCTATCGTACACAGCAGGGTATAATCTTCGCCGCCGGTAAGGGCATAATCGACCGGATCAAAATCAAAGCGCGCGCAAAAATTTTTGAGGCTGGGTGAAATGGGTATTTTATCGGCATACAGGCGGGCACCCACCCGGCTTTCTTCAACAATATGGCCCAGATCGGAGCTCAAGCCGTCGCTGGTGTCGATGGCAGCATGAACGCCGGATTGGCGGGCCAGAAAGCGGCCTTCCCGCAGATGGGGCTGCGGCAAGTTGTGGGCCTCGAGCAATGATTTGAGCACCTGGCTGTCGGCGGTAATCTGATTGAGTATCAGATGCAGACCGGCCTTGCTGTCGCCTAAAAATCCGGTTGAACAGATGATATCCGCCGGCTGCGCGGCATCGCGGCACAGAATCTCTGCCTCCGGCACAACGCCCTGGATGACGATATTGATGATCAGGTCGATTTTGGAGCGGGTGGTGTCGCCGCCGAGCACATTGACATCGTATCGGGCGGCCAGATCCTTGATGCCATTGTAGATCTCATCCAGGTAATCCAGCTGACAGTCATCGGGAATGGCAATACTGATAAAGGCCTCGCGGGCGGTGCCGCCCATGGCGGCGATATCGCTGAGGTTTACGGCCAGCGCCTTGTAACCCAGATCAAACCCGGATATGGCCTCGCGCAGGAAATGAATGCGCTCCACCAGCAAATCCGTTGTGATCAGTGTCAGCTGGTCGGGATCGCTTTTGAAAGCGGCGGCATCGTCGCCGATGGCCTTGACAATCGTATCCGGCCGAATCAAGCAGCCGCGGCTGATTTTTTTGATAAAACCAAATTCACCGATTTCTTTAAGGCTCATGCCCGTCGGGCCTCTCTTATCACCTGCTTTAACTCGCGGGCGGCAACTTCGGGGTCGTCGGCGGCGACAATCGCCGAAACCACCGCAACGCCATCCGCGCCACTGCGAATGACCTCAGCCACGTTGTCGCGTTTTAAACCACCGATGCCCACCAGCGGTAATCGGACGGCCTTGCGAATTTCCCTTAATCCTTCCAGCCCCAAAGCCGGTGCCGTATCGGTTTTGGTGGGGGTGCCGTAAATGGGGCTGACGCCCAGGTAGTCGGCCCCGCCTTTTTCAGCCGCGATGGCGTCTGCCGGGCTTTCAGCTGAAATGCCGATGATCATCCTATCGCCCAGAATACCTCTGGCCGTTTCCAGCGGCATATCTGTTTGGCCCAGATGCACGCCGTCGGCTGCGACCGCCTGGGCGACATCGACCCGGTCGTTGATAATCAGCGGGATATTGCGTGTTTTAAGCAATGCTTTAATGCTCAGGGCCTGTTGGATAAACTCCAGGGTTGAACACGCTTTTTCCCGCAGTTGCACGACGGTGGCGCCGCCGTTAACGGCAGCGCTGACAATTTCAAATGTTGAGCGACCGCGGGCCAGACCGCGATCGGTCACCAGGTAAAGGGAATAGTCAACGTTTGTTAATTTCATCATACTTGCCTTTAGCTACAGGCCGATGGATGCTGGCTTCGTAATTCCTATTTTGAATATCGAATATCGAACAAGGAATTTCGAATGATGAAATTTCTGATCCTTCGATATTCATTATTTCTTGTTCGGTGTTCTGCGGTTCTCTTTTTTCTGACCTCTGACACCCATTATAAAATGCCAACAGCCGGTTTTGCGCTGGTGGCCGCTCCGAGCTTTTTTACAACGGATCACTGACAACTGACGAATTAATTTTGATCGATCTTAGCGCCTTTTTGTAAATCCATTGGCGTAATCGTATACAGCGCATCGATCATCTGGATCATAAAGCTTCCCGGAGCGCCCGCATGGCGGCCGGCAACCTCGCCGGCCAGGCCGAAATAGGCCAGCGCTGTCGCCGTGGCGCTGAGCGGATCATCATCGACGGCTAAGAATGCCCCGATCACCACGGTGGCCGTGCAGCCGGTGCCGGTGACATAGCCCATCAGGGGGTGTCCGTTTGCCACCCGTACAACGCGGCTGCCGTCGGTGACCAGATCCACCGCTCCGGTAATGGCCAGGGTGGTGTTGAGCTCCTCGGCTAAAACGGTGGCGGCCTCGGCGGCTTCTTCGACCGAGTGAATCGAATCGACCCCTTTCGTTTTAGAGTTCTCATGCCGCAGCGACAGTATTTCCGAAGCATTGCCGCGGATAACACTGATTCTGGCCGCATCGATAATTTTTTTAGCCGAACGGGTGCGCAGC
>JASFGN010000089.1:0-8409 GCA_050123735.1 Desulfobacterales bacterium
ACCTTTTGATTTGGCATAATCAATCATTTCCCGGGATTGGGCCGCAGCCACAATCATCTCGGATAGGACCGGCTCATGCCCGTGAATAATGATGTTGACCTGGTCTTCTTTCATGATGCCGAGATTGGCCTCGGATTGAAGCGGAAATGGCGTGCCGAACATCACATCCTGCAGATCGGTGGCAATCATGGACCCGCCCCAGCCGTCGGCCAGCGCGGCCCGGGTACACTGTTTGACGATATTTTTGTAATCCTGGTCAACGCCCATATGGGTACGGTGCATGATCTCCACAATTTCTCTGTCAATATTGCGCGGCAGAACGCCTAATTTTTGCCAGCGCTCGTACAACGGCTTGGGTGCGCGCTTGAGATAGTCCAGCTCGCCTTCAGGTTTGCCCCATTCGGCCATGGCTTTTTCGGCCACCTCAAGGGCAATTTCATCCAGGTTGCGGTCGACTTCCTCGCCATCGACTTCTACTGTGATGTCCACCCCAAAATGGGGGGCAATCGCCAGCAGTTTGTTGGGATCTTTGATTTTGTAATCACCGGTCTCTTTGCTGGCGACCGACAGAAAGACTTCGGCAACATTGCGCCCGTGATCGGAGTGGGCGGCTGCGCCGGCCGCTACCATGCGTGCAAAATTACGGGCCGCAATGGTGTTGGCGGTAGCGCCGCACAGCCCCTTGCGTTCATCTTCACCTTCGATTCCGGACTTGGGAAGCGGCAGTCGGCAGGGGCCCATGGCACAATTCTTACAGCAGGTGCCCTGAATGCCGATGTTACAGGGTTTCATGGTGACAGCCCGATCAAAGATGGTCTCGACGCCCAGTTCCTGGGCGCGCCGGATCATCTGCCGGCTGGCCGGGTCGACAGTGGCCGCCACGGGATCAGCAACTTTTTTGGCCTTTTCAGGTTTGACAATTTTCTTATCGGTTGTTTCTGGCATATGTGGTTCCTCCCCACGATTAGAATTAGGTTTGTCCGTCGATGCTTGTTCAAAATGCATTTTATCAACGGTCGATTATGGATTTCGTTTGTGGATCCATTTGAGATTGTCGATCAGCTTCTCCACATTCGATTTTTGCTCGGCGGCCGGCGTCTTTGGGACGGCCTCCTTTTCAGCTGCGGCGCGTTTGGCGACCAACTCGGCGCGCTCTTTGGCGCGCTTCTGCCGGATTTCATCGAGCTCGGCATCGATCTTGGCTTTTTGCTCAGCCGCCTTCTTGGCCTCTGCTTCAGCCCTGGCCTTGGCTTCGGCTTCGACTTTGGCTGCCGCTTCGGCTTCGGCCTTGGCTTTGGCCTCTTCAGCCGCTTTGGCCTGTGCTTCGGCTTCGGCTTTGGCTTTGGCTTCTGTTTCCGCTTTGGCTTTGGCTGCCGCTTCGGCCTGCGCGGCCGCATCTACCTCAGGTGCCGCTTGGGCTTTGGGCGCTGCGGCGGCTGCCGGCTCTGCCGGTGCTGCTACTTTTTTCTCCTGTTCGGGCGCCGCTTCCTTTTTAGGCGCCGCTGCGGCTTTTGCCTCTGGTTTCGGTGCAGCGGCCTTTTTGGCCGGGGCAGCCTTCTTTTCCTCTTCGATGGTCAGATCCGGCTCCGGCGAAAGCGCCAGCAGGTCGATATCCACATCGGCCAGCTGCTTTTTGATGCCGGGCACATCGGTGGCCACACCGCCGTCATACACCAGATCGATGTAGGCTTTGACCAGCCGGATCGC
Source organism: Desulfobacterales bacterium (assembly GCA_050123735.1). Classification (GTDB taxonomy): domain Bacteria; phylum Desulfobacterota; class Desulfobacteria; order Desulfobacterales; family JAHEIW01; genus JAHEIW01. Next base: position 1,708 of record JASFGN010000089.1, read on the forward strand.
TTCGGGGTGGCGCATGATCAGCACGTCGGACCCGCCCATCAGGTAGGCGACGGCCCCGACGGCTTCCATCAAGATGCCGCGTTTTTCGGGATCGCCTAAAGTGGGCGCCTCATCCAGTGCCTGTTTGGCCTCTTTGCATTTCCAAACCTCGTTGCCCAGATTGTTGATCAGAGGCAGCTGCAGTTTGTCGTCTCCCTGTGCCAGTGCCGCCATGCGGATGCGCTCCATGACCGAGTAAGAGTATTCCAGACCGTAGCCCAGTCCGCCGGTGGTCGGATCGACGATTAGTTTGTCCATCGAGACCCCCAGGTTCTCGAGCAGAATGTTGCACTGTTTGGCCAGGTTCACATCGATGGGTGATGAAGCAATAATGGTATGACCGAACCCCATGGCCGCCGCGCCGATGCCCTTGTGGTTTTTGTCCTCCACCGGGCCCAGAATCAGGTTTTTGCCCTGGCACTCCTCGGCAATTTTCTTGAGCACTTCCTCATCTTTTTCCACATTGGCCGTGCCCCAGATGATCAGCGGCACGTCGATGGCTTCGAGGACTTTTTTGACCGTGGCAGCGGCCGCATCGGCGCCGGCGTCGTTGCCGTTGGGATCGGTGCTCTTGAGCTGCAGCACGATCATATCCGCCCCGTATTCATCAACGCATTTCTTAGCCCAGGCCGCCGGATCCGAAATGACATCCTTAAACGGGCTTAAAGCGGCTTCTGGCCATTCCTCCGGTTGCATATCCCATATTTCCATGGCAACCCTGGGTTTATGGGGCATCTCGCCTTCGAAACTGTAAAACGGGTAAGAGGTGGCGCCGCCGACCGTGACAGCCTTGTCCCCCTGTCCTAAGGTAATTTCTTTTATTGCGCCGGAATATTTTTCTTTAGTGAATTCGAAACCCAATGTTACCTCCTTGTCTCTTTCCAACAGCTATTGAGGTGATTAATAGTCAATACTTCTAGTAACATAGCACCATCCTCATCCGAGCAAACCCGCACGGGTGCTCACAATTTTATCAAGCCTCCTTTCATTTCTATTTTTTTTTGAATCTACAGACGGTAGATATAATGTCTTTATTGCAGGTAGTGGGGAGAAAACCATACCTTGAATCGGCGTTTCGGATGTCAATGCCCGTGTGCAAATGGGACACGAAAAAGGCTCCCCCCATCATAAGCTAAATGCAGAATATTGCTATTTATCTAGGGTGGATGGCTTTGTCAAGAGCGGAGCTTCACTAAATACCAATTTCTTAATAAATCCGATTCATTAACCGTTTTTCTGACGGGCTTTTAGGCGCGCTTTTAATTTGGGAAATTGATTGATGTCGGTGTGGGGTAAAAACAGGGCAGCGATATAATTATCCATATAGGAAGGTGTGTCGGATAATTCAAAATTCGTCATCTTTGCGGTCACCTCGACAACATCCTTGCGAATCCGGTTGGTCAAACTGCTCATGCGGGCACCCATCAACGAGCCATTGCCAATAAAGGTGACCTTGGCAGGATCCATTTCGGGCAGCAACCCGATCACCATGGCTTTTTCCAAATCCACATAGCTGCCAAAACCGCCGGCCAGTATGATGTGTTCAATGTCCTGTATATTCATGCCGACTTCGGTCAGCAGGGTCATGCAACCACTGTATATGGCGCCCTTGGCCCGGATGAGGTTTTCAATATCGATTTCGGTCAGAACGACATCGCGATCGATTTGGGTATCATCCTTCCATGCCAATACGTACTCGTAAACCCCTTCGTTTTGGCGGATACGATCTGTCTCCAGATCCCGGTTAAATTTACCCAGATTATTGATGACACCCAGCTCAAACAGGGTGGCGACCATGGTGATCAGGCCCGATCCGCAGATGCCTTTGGGCCGAACGTTGCCGATCGTAATGATCATCGGTTCATAAGTGACCGGATCAATTGAAAAATTTTCGATGGCCCCTTTTTCAGCGCGCATGCCGAATTTGAGGCCGCCGCCTTCAAAAGCCGGTCCGGCCGAACAGGCGGCACAGGCAAGCCAGTCTTTGTTGCCGATCACAATTTCGGCATTGGTCCCGACATCCATATACAGCGTCAACTTCTCGGTCCGGTAAATGCCGGATCCCATCACACCCGCGACAATATCACCGCCGACGTAGCTGGAGACCGCCGGGTAAACCAGGGCCGACACATGATCCCCCACCGCCATCCCCAGATCCTTAGCCCGGGTGGGTGGGTACAGGGTTGCCGCCGGAACGTACGGTGAGCGCCGGATGTATCGCGGGTTAATTTTGAGCATCAACTGGGTCATGGTCGTGTTGCCGGCCAGTGTGATAGCGGCCAGATCCTCATGATCGATACCGGATTTTTTGATGACCTTGGCGAGTATTTTATTGATGGTACCCATAACGACTTCATGCAGGCGCTCAAGGCCACCCGGCTTTTCAGCATACACAATCCGCGAAATGACATCCTCCCCATAGCTGATCTGGCCGTTGAATTCGCCGTGCTCGGCCAAGACATCACCGCTGATCAAATCAATCACCTGACCGTAAAGGGTGGTCGTTCCGATATCCATGGCAATCGCATAAATGCGACGGGTGGTGTCGCCCGGTTGCACATTGATCAGGCGCGTTTTGCCGATATCGCGGACCGGCCGCACCAGCGTGGCGGTGACTTCAAAATCCTTTTGGCGGATGACTTCCGGGATTTTGCGGATAACCGACAAGGCGACATCCAGACGATGTTCATCATGCTGGGCCTTTAAATAACTGATCAGACGGGTGATATCCGACAGGTTATCCTGCAGGGTTGGCTCCGGTAGCTGTAAAAACTTTTTTTCCACCGGTGGCACAAACAGGCCCCTTTCCTTTAATTCATTGAAGTTCATTGCCTGAATATGGGCGGTTTTGCGGGGGGACATCTGGGTGCGCAAGGCACTGGCATCCATGGCCGATTCAACCGGGATGCGAACGACCAGATCGCTTTTCACAGCGGACTGGCAGGCCAATCGAAAGCCCTTTTCCAGGTCTTGCGGGCTTGTTTTTTCACTGGTGCCGCCATCCACTGTACCTTCTTCGATGCGGACCCGGCATTTGCCACAAACACCTTCCCCGCCGCAGGAGGCGTTGACATGTACACCGGCCTCCATGGCGGCATGAATAATGGTTTCGCCGTCGGGCACACGAATCTCTATCTGGTGGGGCAAAAAAATAATTTTATGTGTCATCATGTCAGTTTTCCTTTTCAGTATCACTTGCTTCTGTCACAGGGTCAGTCAAATGCTTCTGGCTTCAGGCGCCTGACTAAAACGATCCGTAGGACAATTAAAAAAACCAGTCGTCAGCAACCAAGTACCAAGGACACGTAGAATGAAAACAAAACTTTGATTATCAAATTCCCGCGTGTAAAACTGGTTTCTTAATATATTTCCTAAAAAATAAAAACTAAATGGGTTGATTGAACCTGCAGCTCAGCTTGAGCATCTCGCCGTCAAAGAAACTGTCGACTTTATAGGGCAGCGATTTAAAGAGCTTAATCATGCCTTTATTTTGGGCGGAGGTATAGGCCATCAAACCGGAAATGCCATTCTCCCGGGCCGCAGAGGCCAGTTTGTCCAGCAGTATCTTGCCCAGGCCCTTCTTCTGAAAGGGCTTGCTGATGGAAAAGGCCACTTCGGCTTCATTGCTGGCCGGATCGAGCAAACATTCACCGATACCGACCACCTGACCGAAACCCACCTCTCCGACAACCGCAACGATGGTCAAATCTTTGATGTAATCGATCAAAGATACCCCTTTGACGTCGTCGTGAACGAAGCTGGACTTTTCGTGAAAAAAGCGGGCAACGACATCATCTTTATCGAGGCTGTAAAAATGCTCCTGGATGCGGCGTTCATCCACCGGTTTGGCGGGCCTGATGGTGACCTTCTGGTTGCCGATATCAACGATCTCTTCCAGGTGAATCGGGTAAACGCCGTGAATGGATTCGTTCAATGTTCGTTCCGCGCTCAAGAGCCCCATCTTTTTGGCCGCGTGAAACAACTCATCGCGAAACTCCGGATGCGCGATGCTGACCATGGCCATTGCCCGTTCCTGCAAACTTTTACCAAATAAATTCACCATCCCGTATTCGGTGACGACATGATGGACATCGCCTCTGGGAACCACGACGGCCTCACCGTCCAACTGCGGCACAATGCGGCTCTTGGTTCCCTTGAAGGCAGTGGCCGGCAGCATCATAATGGATTTGCCCCCCGGGGATTGAACCGCACCGCGTAAAAAATCGAGCATGCCGGTGACCCCCGAAAAGTGATTGTACGGAAGCGCATCTGCCGCCACCTGGCCGGTCAAATCAATGCTCATGGCAACATTCATCGACACCATTTTGTTGTGGCGGGCGATAATGGACGGATCATTGACATAATCGGAAGGGTAAAATTCAATCGCCGGATTGTCATTTAAAAATTCATACAGCTCTATGTTACCGATGGCACCGGCGGCCACCATTTTACCGTCATTGAATCCCTTCTTGCGGTTGGTAATGACCCCCCGGGAAAACAGATGCATGATATCACTGGTCATATATTGGGTATGGATACCCAGATCATTTTTATCCGCCAGCGCCAGCAGGGTGGCCTGGTGGGTGGAACCCAGTCCGATTTCCATGGTGGAACCGTCTTCGATCAGCCGCGCAATCAGCCGCCCGATGTCATTGGCGGCTTTGAGTTCCGGCGCTTCCCCGATGGTCAGTAACGGTTCATCATGTTCGACAAACACATCGACCTCATTGACATGCAAAAAACTGCGCCCCAGGACCCTGGGCATGCGCACGTTCACCTGTGCAATGACCAAATCCGCCGACAAGGCCGCCGCCAGGCTAATGTCCACCGAAACACCCAAACTCATCCAGCCGAAATCATCCGGAGGCGAAACTTGAATTAGGGCGACATGAATCGGCAACAGTCGGCTTTTAAATAGACGCGGCACCGCTGACAGGTTGATTGGCGTAATAAAACGCTTGTTGCGGGCAATGGCCTGGGGTTTTGCAGAGCCCAAGTAAAATGACCGGATATTCAGGCTTTGATCGCGGGTTTTATTGGCAATCAACGTCAACGGCGCGGTTTCCATGGTCATCAGCCGAACAATTTCAATGTCTCTGAAATAATTGGATGCTTCGGAAAGTTCGCGCACCAGATGTTGGGGCTCACCACAGGATGAGCCGATAAATACCCGTTGAGCGGGTTTAATCATCGCGATCGCCTGGGCGGCTGTTTTTTTGTTTTCAACATATTTGTCGGCCCAATTGCCGGTTAGAGGCATCATCTTCTCCTGAAATTACGATCAATTCAATTGACCCATAAAGGCACAAAGTAGACAAAGGGTTTTAATTTATTTGATCTTCTTAACGCGCTTTATGTCTTTGTGGTTATATATCAAAATGTTGCTTATATCCAATTGAGCCGATTTATGCTTTGGTGGGAGGAACCTGAGCGTCTGCAACAATTCGTTCCTCGCTCACACCGCGCTTGGCGCGTGCTGCGATCAGCCAGCCGATGAATCCCAGCGCTATGGCGGCAGCACCGGCCAGACAAATAAAAACCGTTTCGATGTCATAGTTTGTTTCGATGGCGGCAACACCCTTAACGGCCAGGGCGCCGACGCCAAAGGTCAACACGAACTTGGCGCCGAATGCGGAATGATGGAAACGTTTGGGCGCGAAACGGGCCACCAGCGTGTTTTCAATTGGTTGCATCCCGAGCAAAAAAAAGAAAAAAAGGACGGCCAGCCCGACCAGCATCAGGTCCCGCGCCAGGGCCATCCAGAAAGCCGCCAGGCCGGCGATCCCAAAAAAAACCAGGTATGATATGCCCGGGTTATACCGATCGGCACACTGTCCGCCGCTAAATTGTCCGCCCACGCCGATCAGAAAAATTGCCGACGTAATCGTTGTGGCCACCAGGTTTTGCGAAAAGGTTCCGTGGGTGGCGGCGGTCAGCCATTGATAGAGCATCGGTGTCTTTAATTCAAAGTAGGCCGGCAAGATAACCGTGGCGCCCCGGTAAACGATGCCGCCCAGCATCATGGCCGCCAGCAGGATCAGAAAGGCCCCCGGAATGCCGTTGCCATCACCCTTTTCTTTTATGGCGGTGGCGTATGACACCTCCATCGGATATACTATCATCAGTACCGCACCCATTAGGTTCAGTCCGCCCAGGCACAGATAAGCTGCCTGAGGCCCCCAAACCCAGTTCATGATCCCGGTCAGCAGTGGTGCCATGGCCAATCCTAAATTGCCAAACATCCCGTTGTAGCCCATGCCGATGCTGACGCGCGACATCTCTTTGGATATCAGCCCCAATCCGGCCGGATGGTAAATCCCGGAAAAAAATCCCAGAGCGGCCAGGGCCAGACTCAGCATAGGCGGCGTATCCAGCCATAGCGCGGCAGCGACACTGGCAAAGCCGGATCCGACAAAGTAAATAAGCAGCAGCGGCCGGGCACCGAAGCGGTCTGCCAGAAGGCCCCAGAACAGGGCTGTCAATCCGAAAAGAAGATACATCCAGAAGCTAAGCGACAGGACCTGTGCCATCGGCATCTCAAGGCGCGCCATCAAAGGCAGCACCAGCGCCGGGAAAACCAGCATATTAAAATGGCTCATGAAATGGCCATAGCAGGTGTTCAACAGGATGCGTCGGTCACGAGGGTCGAGCTTTTTAGATCGG
>JASFGN010000090.1:0-8406 GCA_050123735.1 Desulfobacterales bacterium
CATCGGACCTGCCCAATTTTACCAAGGCATTCTTGATCTGATCTTCCAGCGCATTTTTGTTGGTGGTTTCTACAAGATGGTCATCGACCAGTTTCATTGCAATTGCATTGGATAGCGGATCGATACAATCTTTGATCGCATTGATGGAAAGCCTGCGGGTACGCTCTTTTTGAGACTCGATTTTGGAAAGAATATTGGCTTCACGCGTACTGGGCCGAAATACTTTCGCCATATTATCACCTTGTGTTTAGAGTCGCTGTAAGTGTCGGTTCAGTGAAAATATAATGGGTAACGCCGTTGTTTGCAAGCAAAATATTATTGTGATACGCGCCTAAAGTTTTTCGCAAAACTGCCCGATATCATTCCTAATGACACCTTCATTGCGCCCAAACCGCGCACAATAATTCAAAAACGATACATTCAGGAGCAAATCGGTAAAATGGCGACGGCAACCAACACCCGATTAACCCGCACTGGGCAAGTGAAAGACGGCTCATTGTCAGTTGCAACCGGGCATTCAGAAGAACACTTCAATCTGGTGACCGAACATCTCGTTAAACATGACTATCTGACCGCAAAACAGGTCGAATATGCCCGACGCGTTCAATCCAAACTCGAGCAATCCCGTCCCCTGCTTCAGGTTATCAAAGAGTTGAAATATATCACCGGCGATCAGATCGGCCAGGCGCTTAGAACACATCCGCTTTCTATCCGAATTGGCGAGTTACTGGTGGAACTGGGGCACATTGCCGCCACCGATCTAAATTCGGCGCTTGCCCTCCAGGCCGAGGGAAAGACCAAACGAAAACTCGGTGAAATTCTTGTTGAACGCCATCTCATCCAGGAGCACGTGCTGGTCGAAGGACTGTCCTTGCAACTGGGGGTGCCTTTTATCCAACCGGACTGGGGGGGCATTGATCGCAGACTGTTCGCGCGGGTACCCTTAAAATGGTACGAAACCCATCAATTGTTGCCCATAGGGGCTAAGGGTGGCGCCATAACGGTTGCCTTTGTGGACCCTCTGGATCAGGAAGAATTACAGGCTGCGCGTCAGGTATTTGGCGACCGTATCGTTACGGCAATTGCCTGTAAAAGCGCTATCCAGGAAGTGATCTTAAAAGCCCAGCGCGCTGAAATGAAAAAACAGGTTTCGGCTTTAGATGAGCAGTTTATCGTCAAACTCGTGGATGATATTATCCTGGCGGCCATCCAACGGGAAGCCAGCGATGTCCATCTGGAGCCCCTCAAAGCCCATTTGCGGGTGCGCTTCCGCCAGGACGGGGTTTTGATGCATTTTGAAGACTATCCGCCTGAAACGGCCCCGGCAGTGGCCAGTCGCATCAAGGTCCTTTGCGAGGTTGATATAACCGAGAAACGCCGTCATCAGGGGGGGCGCTTTTTCTTTGACCACCCGCAGGGACAACTGGATATACGGGCATCCTTTTATGTGACCGTGCATGGAGAGAAGGTGGTGTTGCGGCTTTTGAATCGCCATGGCCAGCTGCGCAAAATTGTCGATCTGGGACTGTCCGGGCGCATCCAGAAGCGGTTTGTTGAAGAAGCGCTGGATTTACCCAGCGGGGTCCTCCTGTTTACAGGGCCCACGGGTTCGGGCAAGACAACAACCGTCTACAGTTGCCTCCAACATATCACCAATCCCCAGATGAGTATTGTGACCGCAGAAGAGCCGGTCGAATATGTAATAGACGGTATATCCCAGTGCTCCATCAATCCGAAAATCGGGCTCACTTACGAAGAAACGTTGCGCCATATTCTGAGACAGGATCCGGATGTCATCGTGATCGGCGAAATCCGCGACAATTTTTCAGCGCAAGTCGCTGTGCAGGCCGCTTTGACAGGGCATAAAGTGTTAACAACGTTTCATACTGAAGACTGCGTCGGCGGCCTGATTCGTCTGCTGAACATGTCGATCGAAGCCTTTATGATTTCTTCAACGGTGGTCAGCGTGATGTCTCAGCGCTTGTTGCGAAAGGTATGCCCGTTGTGTGCGACGCCGCACAAAACCACTTCACAGGAATTGCAGCGATTGGGATATTCGTTCAAGGACATCACCGGAGCCCAGTTTCAAAAAGGTCAGGGCTGCACCAACTGTCAGCACTCCGGTTACAAGGGCCGCGTTGGGATTTATGAGCTCTTGATCCTCGATCAGCTGGTCAGGGATGCCATTCTGGATCACCGGCCGAGCAAAGAGCTCCGCCAGATCAGCACCGAGTCCGCCGGTCTGATAACCTTGCTGGAAGATGGTATCAACAAAGCCGCCGAAGGGGTCACCACAATCGATGAATTGCTGCGCAGTCTGCCTCGCCTGCAGACCCCGCGGCCGATGGCAGAATTAAGGCGTTTGATATAGGAGATCGCAATGCAAGCACAACGTTCCCTGGTGGGGATAATTGAAAGTCACGCTGCGAAAGAAAGAATCAGGTTGCCGGCATTTAATGCCACCGCTCTGCGCATCCAGAAAGAAGTAGCCAAAGAGGATCCGGATTCGCGTTTGATTGAAAGATTGATCGTCAGTGATCAATCCCTTACCGGGGAAGTGTTGCGGGTTTCAAATTCTTCCTTTTACAAAGGCCTGGCTCAGGTGACCACCATCCGGGACGCGCTCATTCGCCTGGGAACCAAAGAAGTTTCCAATATCGTCACCCTGGTGGCCCTGCGGCATAATTTCGAATCCAAGATTCCGCTGATCAATCAGATCATGAAAAAACTCTGGCGTCATTCGGTGGGGTGCGGCATTGGTGCCAACTGGATTGCCAAGGAGACCCGCCTGCAAAAGATCGCACATGAATCGTTTATTGCCGGACTGCTTCATGATGTGGGCAAATTGTATATCTTGAAAGTTATCGATGGTATGGTCGCGTCAAAAGAAATCGATGACCCGCCATCCGATACGGTTATCAATGAAGTCATGGAAAGCCTGCATACCGATCAAGGATATTCCCTGATGCAGCGATGGAATTTGCCTGAAAACTATTGTCTGGTCGCACGAGATCACCACCTGACCGAAATTGATGCCCATAATCTGCTGCTGATACTGGTTCGTTTAGCCAATCAAATGTGCCATAAAATGGGAATCGGACTGAAAGACGACCCTTCCATTGTCCTGCACGCCACCCCGGAAGCCAATCAGCTGCAATTGTCTGAAGTGGATATGGCTCGCCTGGAAGTGCGCCTGGAAGACTCGCATGTGTTTGCTGGATAAATTCTTCAAGGTTCAAAGGTTCAAGAGTTCGGCGTTCACGGGTTTAGGATTAAGCCCCGGCTTCTTGCTTCTGGCTGCTGGCTTTTTCTGAATCCCGATCTAAAAAATCCGCAATCTGAAATCCGCAATGACCTGCGTCTGTCTTCTGTTATCTGTCCTCTGTCTTCGGTTGTTTCTATTGGGCGTCTTCGACGATAAGCTGTATGCTCTGCTTGCCATTCCAGCGGTTCCAGCGCAGCCGGAAAGCAAGGCGCTCGAAGAAGGTGGCACTCAGCAGGTTTTTGGCCGCATTAAAACAGATGGCATTGATGGGTTTAGCCGATCGACTGTCAGTCTGGCTGAGCGTCATTTTGCGATGATTTTGACCGACGATTTTCGATGACAGCACCTTAATGTTTCGTGCCATGAACAGGGGCTCGGGGTTTTGGATGCCAAAAGGGCTTATGGTTTCAATTTCATCCATCAGATTTGCTGAAATGTCATCAAAGGAAATCTCGGTGTCAATGGTCAGTTTCTGTACGGGATCATCCGGGTGAACCATTTGACTGATAACTTGTTCGAACGCGCGCTGAAAATCGACTAAATTTTCCATTCGGATGGTCAAACCGGCTGCCATTGAATGGCCGCCGAAATCTTCCAGCAAATGCCGGCATTCCTTTAAAGCCGCATGCAAATCCAGGCCCGGAATGCTGCGGGCGGATCCCTTGCCGACTTGATTTTGGACGGCAATCAAGACCACCGGGCGGTAATAGATATCAACCAGACGGGAGGCCACGATTCCTAGTACACCCAGATGCCAGCCGGGATTCCAGCGGACCAGGCTGCGTGTCGCTGATAAATCGTGCCGATGCTTTAAATCAGCTAAAATAGCATTCAGAATGGATTGCTCCAGTTCCCGCCGCTGGCGGTTTAATTCATCGAGCGTTTGCGCCAGTTGGTTTGCCTCGCTTGTGTCTTGAGTCATCAGCAGTTGCAGGGCATGAGACGCATGGTCCATCCTTCCGGCGGCGTTCAAGCGTGGAACAAGTCTGAAGGTAATGTCTTCTGCATTTACAGGTTGCTGTGAAATTCCGGCGACCGCGAGCAATGCGTTTATTCCCGGTCGTTTTGCCGCATTGATCAGGTTCAATCCGGTTTTTGCGAATATGCGATTTTCGTCAACCAGCGGGACCATATCGCCGATGGTTCCCAGGGCCACCAGATCGCAAAAACGCTTAAGATTGGGTTGCGACCGATCTTTCCAGAAACGCTGATGGCGCAGCTGTTTTCTCAAGGCAATGACAAGGGCAAATGCCACGCCCACCCCGGCCAGCGCCTCCATGCCGGCGGAGCAATCCAAGCGTTTTGGGTTCAGCACCGCAACCGCCGGTGGAATGTTTTTTGAAATTTCATGATGATCGGTTACAACCACATCGATTCCCTTTGCAGCAGCAGCGGTAAGAGCGCTGGTGCTGCCGGATCCGCAATCAGCGGTGAGAATCAACTGTATCCGGTTGGGAAGGGCGACGTTTTCAATGTGGTGGGGTTGCAGGCTGTAACCTTCAAGAATGCGATGGGGGATATAAGTGGTTACATCAGCGCCGGCGGCCTGCAAAAATTCAAACAGCACGGCAGTGGCGCTAATTCCGTCCACGTCGTAATCACCGAAAATCAGCATTTTTTCTCCGTCCTGAATGGCACGGCAGATGCGATCTACGGCCGTATCCATGTCTTTGAGGTCAAACGGAGGCCGTATCTGATTGAGAGAGGTCGTCAGAAACAGGGATGCTTCGTCGGCCGATGTCAGCTTGCGATTGATCAGAATAACTGCGGTAATCGGATGGCAACCCAGGTGGGCACTCAATCGTTTTACCCGATCGGCATCCGGTTGACATATGTTCCATTTTTTTTGCATGGACGGCCCTATAACCCATATGACCTAGTTGAACAACTCAAAATTTAGCCAAGTCCTTGTCGGGGTTTTTTATTGCAAATAGGGTAGATGTGGTTATTATGGATTTTGAGTCTTCAATTGTCGCCGGGCGGCTAATCTGTATATGATTAACAGCAATCAGCCAAGAAAAATAAAAAAAATGTTGGCTATCAGCAGCAAACGACCGCACGATATCATAAGTTAGACAACCATTGCATACAAAACAACAGTATTACCGGGTGGACCGCAGAGAAATCGCTTTCATAAAATTTATCTTTGAAGCGTATGACGGCATCGCCGCGCTTCGAACCATTGACCCGCAAAAGGGAATCGTTTTATTTTATATTGCGCCGGGTTGCGAGCGGCAGTTTGAAGATATTTTGAAGGATCTGTCGAAACACATTCGGATTCGGCCGCAAAAAGCATCATCCGGTAACCGGGCCAATCAACAGCAATAAAAGGATGCACCGTTTGCTCATGAATCCAAAGCGCCTTTATCTTCATACCATTGGCTGCCAGATGAATGTTTACGATTCGGAGCAAATCGCCATGCAGCTGGCAGCCATCGGTTATCAACAAACCGCAATGCTCGACGATGCGGATCTGATTATCGTCAACACCTGCACCGTTAGAGCCAAAGCCGAACAAAAGGCCTTTAGCTTCATTGGACGCCTTGCAAAGTTGAAGCGTCATAAAAAAGGGCTGATGATCGGTGTTGCCGGTTGTGTGGCCCAGCAGGAGGGACAACGGATTCTGGAGCGCATGCCCGCGGTAGACCTTGTTTTTGGAACCCAGGCGCTCGATCGGCTGCCATTCCTGATAAAACAAATCGAAACCCGGCATTGCCGCATTGTTGATGTTGATATGATGGAAACGCCGGACATTCCGGATTCTCTTGTCGGGTCCCAAAAATCGTCTGAGGTATCCAAATTTGTTACCATTATGCGGGGATGTGATAATTACTGTGCCTATTGTGTGGTCCCCTTTGTGCGCGGCAGGGAAACAAGCCGGCAACCTGAAAGTATCATTGGTGAAATCAAGGCATTGGTGGACAACGGAGTGAAAGAAGTGATCCTCTTGGGACAAAATGTCAACAGCTACGGGAAAAACCAGAACCTGTGTTCATTCGCCGAGCTTTTAGCGATGATCAACAAAATCGAGGGCCTTCTTCGTATTCGTTTTACCACGTCGCACCCAAAGGATCTGGGAACCGATCTCATCTCCGGATTCAGGGATATTAACAAACTATGTTCCCATATTCATTTGCCGGTTCAATCGGGCTCCAACAGGATTTTAAGACGGATGAACCGCAACTATACCCGGGAGCAGTACCTTGACAAAGTGGCCGAACTACGGGATACTTGTCCACAGATAGCCATTACTTCTGATATAATCGTCGGTTTTCCCGGGGAAACCGAGACCGACTTTGATCGGACCTTGCAATTGGTCGAAACGGTCGAATTTGACGGGCTCTTTGCCTTTCAATATTCTGATCGGCCGCCTGCGCCGGCAGTTCAATTGCCTGATAAGATATCAACATCGATTATCAGCCATAGGCTCCAGGTTGTTTTGGCTTTTCAGGATCAATTGACCCGGAGTAAAAATCAACAATTGGTCGGATCAACCCAGATGGTTTTGACCGATGGGTTCAGTAAAAAGGAGGCGGCCGGCAGTCCGGATGGCAGCGATTCACCGCTGCAATGGACCGGTCGCACGTCCACCAACAAGATCGTTAATTTTTATGTGGATGCGTCTACGGCGAACAAGCTGAATCTGACCGGCAAAATGGTCGGCGTTCACATCGATAAGGGTTATTCCCACTCGCTGTCAGGCAAGGCGACGAACCTCGAGCCCTCATTGCGAGGGTTGAAAGGAGCTGAAAATTATGCTGCATAAGGTGAGCATCGCGGGTTTGACGATGGATCCAGCTTCGAACACGCCGATTATCATATTGAAATCTGAAGAAACAGATCAGGCGATTCCGATCTGGATTGGATTGCTTGAAGCGACCTCCATTGCATCGGCCCTTCAGAAGATAAAATATGAACGCCCGATGACCCACGATCTATTCAAAAACTTTAGTGAGTTGTTGTCCATTTCCATCTCGAAAATAGAAGTGTGTGATCTAAAGGATAATACGTTTTTTGCAAAAATTTACTTTATCTCCAAAGATGGTAAGTTTGAAATGGATGCGCGCCCGAGTGATGCCATCGCACTGGCGCTGAGATTTGACGCACCGATCTATGTGGCCGATGAAGTCATGCAAAAATCGAAAATTGGAGATAGTGAAGCCGAAGTTTTGGATACCAGCGAAGAGGGTAAAAAATGGGCCGATTATCTGGAAAGCCTCTCGCCGGAAGATTTCGGAAAATTTAAAGTGTAGAGATGGGATACCCAACCATACGAATACGCTACCCAATGGAGCGATACCGATTTTAAAAAAGATATTCGTTCTTTAGATTCAATAAAATTCTTTTTTCCGATATAAAGTGAAGCGCTGCACATCAATGGCGGCGCTTTATTATTTTGCGATTCAACCACCATTTTTATTCTGTTCGAAAATTCGAAAAAACAGACGATTTTGCCCGTTTCGTCAGCGCAAAAATATTGTTCATATCGTGTTGATAACTGTCAATCTCATTAGAATTTTTAGAAAAATCTTTATCCTTGATAAGTTGCTAAAATGAATGGACATAATATCTTATCCGCTTTAAATTCGAAAAATTTCAGGCAGATACATATTGTTGATAACTCTGCTCGCTTTACTCTGATAAACCGTGATAATCCGATTTGACAGAAACCCCGACTTGACCAAATATAGCTTTAAGGTTGCGCCATTTTTGTTCCTTCCTTGGGGATGCAGTTGAATGAGGCACGCCCTCATATTTGCATCCAAACCAGACAATTCGCAAACACGATGCCGTATTCACCCATGCTGTGGCATGCACAACAGTTCACGGGCGCCGCTTCTAATGTGCGGCTAAGGTGTCCATATATTGTGGTCTGATACGCAAGCTATACCATATATTGTTGACTTGTGGCCTACTTTGGGCTATCATTTATAAATAAATGAGCTTAATTTTAACCCCCAATCGCATTTAAGGAAGCCATCATGTGCACCATTTTAGTCATTGATGATGAAAAAGGCATTTTAGGTGTTATTCGGGAGGCATTAACACGCTCCGGACATGACGTTGAAATAGCGCTCGATGGGATTGAAGGGATACAAAAATTTGATGATGGCAGCTACGATATGGTGATTACCGATCTG
>JASFGN010000091.1:0-8374 GCA_050123735.1 Desulfobacterales bacterium
GGTCTATCAGCTGAACAATACTCCCGATACTGCCAGCCTGCGCGTAACGGTGCGACCGTCGGGCACCGAACCCAAAATCAAGATGTATTTCGAGGTTTTCGGCAAACCCTTCAAACTGCAGGACATTGAAACGGAAAAGGAAAAAATTATTCAGCTGCGTGAACAATTGGAAAAAAATGTGATGCAGTATTGTTACAAATTGCTGGGGGTGGATTTTCCGGACAGAGGTTTTCTGCTGTTCTGGCAACTGCCGCTGGCAGATAAATTGAAGTATTTTGAAATCGAAGAAAACATTACCCGACTGAAAAACGTCTCCGATGATGGCGAACGCAAAGAAAAATTATTCAACCTGTTGGAATTTTTAGGTGCCAATCCGATTCAAAAAATTGACAAAGCGTTCGAGGCAAAGTATCAGACCGGGATATTGGAGTATCTCGGGTTGTCTTAAGTCCATTTTTTAACAGATGACAGCGGTCAGTAAACAGAGGTCAGAGTGAATGATTGAATGAGTGAGAAGGCAGAATCCCAAATATACATAGATCAATTAAAATTTCATCTGAGATAAAATCAAAGTTTGCTGTCTTCTGACTTCTGTCCTCTGTTTTCGATTAATTAATTATAATGATCTTGTATATTCGCCTGAGCTGATCCGGAACGCATCGTTTGAGGAGAAATGAGGAATGCCCTTCCCTGCCCATAAAACCAAAATTGTGTGCACCATCGGTCCGGCCTCGGATTCCCCGGAAATTCTGGAAAGAATGATCCGGGCCGGCATGAATATCGCGCGGCTTAATTTTTCCCACGGTGATTTTGAAAGCCATGCAGAAACCATTCAAAAAATCCGCGCCGCCGCCAAAGCTACCGAAAGGCGAGTGGCCATAATGGCCGATATGCCCGGCCCCAAGATGCGCATCGGAGAATTTGAAGAGGAGCCCATTGTTCTGGAGTCTGATGATCCCTTCACGCTGACCACTGAAGAAATCGTCGGCAGTCAGCAGCGCGTATCGGTGAGCTTTTCGCGATTGCCCAAAGCCGTGAAACCGAAAGACAGACTGTTTCTCAACGATGGGCTGGTCGAGCTTGAAGTTATCCATGTGGCAGGCCCGGAGGTGCGCTGCAAAGTGATCGTCGGCGGTCCACTCCGGTCCCGCAAGGGGCTCAATTTGCCCGACATCGACCTGGGTATCAGTGCCTTTACAGAGCGCGACCATCAATGTCTTGAGTTTGCCCTGCAAAATGGTGTGGATGCCGTCAGCCAGTCATTCGTGGAGACCGCCGAAGACGTCAAAGCCGTTCGCAAGGCCGCCGAAGGCCTCGGCCATGATCCGTTTATTATCGCCAAGATCGAGCGCATCGGGGCGCGCAATCACATCGATAACATCCTGGCGGCAGCCGACGGTATCATGATTGCCCGCGGTGACCTGGGGGTCGAAATTCCCATCGAAAAAATAGCCTATGCCCAAAAACTGCTGATGAACAAGGCCAATCTTGCCGGCAAACCGGTCATCACGGCTACCCAGATGCTGGAGTCCATGATTCACAGTCCCAGGCCCACGCGGGCGGAAGCCACCGATGTGGCCAATGCCATCCTGGACGGCACCGATTGCGTCATGCTGTCCGGGGAGTCGGCCGTGGGTGAATATCCGGTGCATGCGACCAACATGCTGGCCAGAATTGCCGCAGACATCGAGCCCCATCGCACCGTTAATCCCATCAGGGGCAAACTGAAGTCCCGCCGGGAATACGATGACGTAAAGGTTGAAGATTTGATCGCATTGTGCGTTGAAACGACCCTCGAGCGTATTACACCCCCAACCGTTATCGTGCCCACCCGCAGCGGAGCGACCGCCAGAAGAATCACGCGTTTTAGGCTGCCGGTCTGGATTACCGCCTTCAGCCGCCTTGAAAAAACCTGCCAGGATTTGATGTTTTCTTACGGCGTCATTCCGGTTTGTGAGCCGGATCACCCGGATAATTGGAAACAATGGGCTCGCAACTGGCTGCTGAACGCCGGGGAGGCCGGCAACCTGGTGGTCTTGACCGAAGGGCCGTCAAAAAAGCATCCCCATCGCAACAACCGCATGGAGATCCTGGATTTGAGCCGAACCTAAAAAAGCGTCTGCGGCGCGTTTTTGTGAATGGGTTAAATTTGTTTAGTTGGTTCTATGATTGGCTGCTTGAAAAAAGTAAAAATATACTGCATTCGTGGCTGGAAGCCACTCCCACACTAAAACACAAAAAGTGTGAGCGGCATCTTGCCGCGATATCAAGAAGGGCAATACGATTCGCATATGGGCCCAAATTTAGCAAAGCTGAGAAAACATGCCCGCCGGATCTTTGAAGCCGGGCTGCAGGCTGTAGATCCAGTGGCTGCCATCAATCACTATGTGAAGGTGAATGATGGCGTGCTGCGCATCGGCGAGCAGCAATTCAATTTCAAGGATCATGATCGCATTCTGATCGTTGGTGCCGGCAAAGCGGTTGCGCCCATGGCCAAAGCAATGGAAGATCATCTGGGCAATCGAATCGCCGATGGTATCATTGTGACGAAAGATGACCATGGCCTGCCTTTAAAGAAGATAAAGGTGCGCGAGGCCGGCCACCCGGTTCCCGACGCGCGGGGTGTGGCGGGTACCGAAGAAATCATCGCTCTGGTCGAAAAGGCTGCTGAGCGAGATCTGGTCATCTGTTTGGTCTCAGGCGGGGGCTCGGCGCTTTTAATCGCACCGGTCGATGACATATCACTTGCCGACAAACAGCATACCACCAAGTTGTTACTGGCCTGCGGCGCTACGATTCACGAGTTTAATACGGTCCGCAAACATCTATCCCGCGCCAAAGGCGGCCGCCTGGCACAAAGGGCTTACCCGGCAACGGTGACCAGCCTGATTTTGTCGGATGTGGTCGGCGATGATCTGGATGTGATCGCTTCAGGGCCGACCGTTCCTGATTCCAGCACATTTCATGATGCCCTACAGATTCTCAAGGGCTATGGCATCTGGGATCAACTGGCCGCCAATGTCCGCAATCATTTCGAGCAGGGATCAGCCGGCCGGATAGCGGATACGCCCAAACCGGGTGATACGGTCTTTAAAAAATGTTCACAGGTTCTGGTGGGAACCAATCTGCAAGCCCTGCAAGCTGCGGGTAAGGCAGCCGAACATCTCGGGTATCGGCCTTTAATCCTCTCTTCTAAGATAGAAGGCGAATCCCGCGAGGTTGCCAAGTTTTATACGGCGATCGCCAAAGAAGTTCTGAGCTCGAACAACCCGGTGGAGCCGCCCTTATGTGTGCTTGCCGGAGGAGAAACCACCGTCACCATTGCAGGTGAAGGGCGAGGCGGCCGCAATCAGGAGTTTGCCCTGGCATCCGCACTGGCTATCGATGGTGTCAAAAATATGGTTGTGCTCAGCGGCGGTACGGATGGAACCGATGGCCCAACAGATGCGGCCGGGGCGATCGCCGACGGCGCGACCCTAGCGCGGGCGCGTAAAAAAAATATGGATCCGAAAGATTTTCTGCGACGCAATGATTCTTACAGCTTTTTTCAGAAGCTGGATGATCTGGTAATCACAGGCCCCACCCGCACCAACGTGATGGATATTTATATGCTGCTGATCGGCAGGGAAGATTAATTTCGGATTGCGGCCTGCGGATTGGCCAAAAAGAATATTTTTCATCATTTAATCCGCAATCTGCAATCTGAAATCCGCAATCTTTAAAAGGTATCTGTTCGGCTAGGGTTTTTGCGTAAAGTGGGTCAGACCGCGGGCTGCGGATCGATCTAAAAACCAGATCAACTCTCCCCTGGACGGTTGGATGAGCCGGGCGGGATAGCGAGCGGGTGCCGCGGCACCCTCCAGCACCGTCTTGAGCGCATCGGCTTTCTCAGCACCGCTTACCAGGAACAGAACCAGATCGGCGCTATTCAGGACCGGCAGCGTAAGGGTGATCCGAAACGAATCAGATTTTTCAACCCGGTTGGCCACTACCAGACGCTCTTTTTCACTCAGCGCCGGGGAATCGGGAAACAGTGAAGCCGTATGGCCATCCGACCCCATCCCCAGCAGAACACAATTAAAATGCGGCACCTCATCGCCGGCAATCTTAAAAAAACGGCGAATTTCGCGCGCGTATTGTTCTGCCGCCGTGTCGGCATCTTGGTTTTCGGCGTGTATGCGGTGGATGTTGGTCTCAGGAATGGGAGCACGGGATAACATCGCTTCAAAGGCCATCCGGTAGTTACTGTCCGGATGATCCGGTGCGACATGGCGTTCATCGCCCCAGAAAAAATGGATGCGCTCCCATGGAATCTGATGGTCCAATTCGGTGTCATCGGCCAGCAGTGCATAAAGTTTGCGCGGTGTCGAACCACCGGACAGGGCGATGCTGTAAAGATCTTGTGTTTGCAGGGTTTTGCCGATGTGCTGCATCAAGCTTTCAGCGGCCGCTCTGCACATCGCTTCTGCATCGGCGGCAATTTGAATTTTACGATTTTTTGAGGCCATTATTTTAACTGGAGGCTTACCTTTGATTTAAACGGATGCAGAATTTCAAATAATTTATAAAGGTAAGAATTAAAATGATGATTTGCAATTGTTTGATGACAGAGACGACTTGTTAAAGAAAAAAGAAGCATTATTATTAGCCATTGTTCACTCCGGGGGATGCCAACATGCTTGCCAAAAAAAATCCGACCACAACAAAAAGCTGGCAAAACTTACGCCGACACTACGAAAAAATAAAAGATCTTCACATGCGGGATCTGTTTGCCGAAGATCCCCGGCGGTTTGAAAAGATGTCCATCCATTTTAACAATATGATTGTGGATTACTCCAAAAACAGGATCACGGAGGAAACCCTCAAACTCCTGATAACGCTGGCAGAAGAATGCGAACTTGGCAATGCAATCGAGAGTCTGTTTACCGGACGGAGGATCAATGAAACCGAAGATCGAGCTGTCCTGCATACGGCTTTGCGGAATCGGGACAACACACCGGTGGTCATTGATGGTCGGGATGTGATGCCGGAAGTCAACCGGGTCTTAAATCAAATGCAAGATTTTTCCGGCCGGATCATATCGGGAGATTGGCAGGGATATACCGGTAAAAAAATTTCGGATATCGTCAATATCGGTATCGGGGGCTCCGACCTGGGCCCGCTGATGGTCACGGAGACGCTGCGGCCATATGCCCAAAAGGACATACGTGTTCATTTTGTTTCAAATGTGGACGGCACCCACCTAACGGAGACCCTCAGGTTCCTGAATCCGCAAAACACCCTGTTTCTGATCGCTTCCAAAACGTTTACGACTCAGGAGACCATGACCAACGCGTTTTCTGCCAGAAGCTGGTTTTTAAAGGCGGCCGGAGATCAGCAACACATCGCCCGCCATTTTGTAGCAGTTTCGACCAACAGCGAGGCCGTTGAAAAATTTGGTATCGACAGGGAAAACATGTTTGTTTTCTGGGATTGGGTGGGCGGACGCTATTCCCTGTGGTCGGCCATCGGTTTGTCCATCGCCTGCTTTATTGGATATGAGAATTTCGTTGGGCTGCTGCAGGGCGCGTTCGAAATGGATCAGCATTTCAAATCGGCGCCTTTCGATCAAAACATCCCGGTTATTCTGGCCTTACTGGGTGTCTGGTATAATAATTTTTTCGGCGCCCAGACCGAAGCCATCCTGCCCTATGACCAATACCTGCATCGCTTCCCGGCTTATTTTCAGCAGGGCAATATGGAAAGCAACGGCAAATCCGTTGATCGCAAAGGTCAAAAAGTAAATTACCAGACCGGGCCGATCATCTGGGGCGAACCGGGAACAAACGGGCAGCACGCCTTTTACCAGCTCATCCATCAGGGAACCAAATTGATTCCGGCTGATTTTCTGGCACCGGCCATCAGCCATAATCCCATTGGCGAGCATCATCGGATTTTACTATCAAATTTCTTTGCCCAGACCGAAGCCCTTCTGAATGGAAAGTCAAAGAAAGAGGTGATTGCAGAGTTAAAAAAAGACGATAAAAGCGACAAGGAAATTGAAAAATTATGGCCGCATAAAGTTTTTGAGGGCAATCGCCCGACCAACTCCGTTCTCTTTAAGAAACTGACACCCAGGGTTCTGGGGCGTTTGATCGCCATGTACGAGCATAAGATATTCGTCCAGGGGGTGATCTGGAACATTTTTAGTTTTGATCAATGGGGGGTTGAGCTCGGAAAACAGCTGGCCAACAAAATTTTACCTGAGCTGAAAGATGACAGACCCGTCGACGCTCATGATAGCTCAACCAATGGGTTGATTAATACCTACAAAAAGATGAGAAGCTAGTTTTGGAGCCAGCACGTCATTTATGAAGCTCGGTCTTGATACTGGCTTCATGCTACTGGTCCCGGCTCGACTGAGCTCGTCGCAGGCTTGCTGCTAGCTGACCTGCAGACGGGCAGCTCATAACCAATGACAGGAAACGAGCCGCCAGTGGTCAAAGGATTTTAGAGAATTCAACTGAACTCAGGAGAGGAGGCGTATGAAAATGAATTTGAAAAAATTAGCGATTGTTACAATTGCTCTACTTCTGCTTTTAATCGGCTGTGCCCAGACCAACAGCAGCACCGTCAATGCCTCGGTTACACCGGTCATCGACCGCATTCAGCAACGCGGCACGCTGACGGTGGGCATGACGGGCAACATGCCGCCATTGAATATGACGTCCAAAGAAGGCGAGCTGATGGGGTATGAAGTCGATCTGGCCCGGGCAATGGCCAAGGCCATGGGGGTCAAGGCCGAGATCAAGACGATGCCTTTCGCCGAACTGCTGCCGGCTTTAGAGGTGGGCAAAATCGATATGATCTTGTCCAATATGACCATTACACCGGGGCGCAACCTGAAAGTAGCTTTTGTCGGGCCGTACTTTACCTCCGGCAAAGCCTTTTTGACCAAAATCAAAACCATTGCCATGGCAGACGAAGCCGGCGACATTGATGCCAAAAACACCAAACTGGTCGCACTCAAGGGCTCCACCAGCCAGGCATTTGTCGAAACCGCGCTGCCGGAAGCCCAGCTTTTTACCGCCAAAGATTATGATGAAGCCGTCAAAATGGTGCTCGATGATAAGGTCCATGCCATGGTGGCGGATTATCCGATTGCCGTGGTTTCGGTTTTCCGCTATCCGGACCAGGGACTGCTATCGGTGGTGACCACGCTTACCTATGAACCGATCGGTGTCGCTGTGCCGGCCGGTGACCCGCTGCTGGTCAACTGGGTCGAAAATTTTCTGGATATTGCCGACAGCACCGGTTTACTGGAAGAATTAAGAGGGAAGTGGCTGCTCAATGCCGACTGGTTGAATCGGCTTCCTTAGTCCGGTTTTGAAAAAACCAGACTGTTATAAGTTATTTGTTATTCGTTATTTCCAACAAACTCTCCGTATTTAAATTCGCCGCTGAGCGATTTGCCGTCCGGATAGACGAGGGTTCCCCGGCCGTTCCATTCCCCACCCTCAAATCCGCCGGTATATTTACGCCCGTCGGGATAGGTCATCGTCCCCTGCCCGGTGCGCTCGCCGAATTTGTAGTCGCCTTCATACTTACGACCATCCGGATACCACATCGTCCCTTTCCCGTGGCGCTGCCCGCTCTTAAACTCACCGATATAATGGCGCCCATCCGGAAAGGTTAAATCCCCCTGGCCGTTGCGCTCGCGATACTTCCACTGGCCCACATAGCGGGTGCCATCCGGCATGGTGTAGGTGCCCTCGACGATTTCATTTTCCTGCCAGGTTCCCTCGAGTTTGCGGCCGCCGGGCAGAATAAACAAGCCCTTACCATGGCGCAGGCCGTCCTTGAAATGACCGATGAATTTTTGACCGGTGCTTGTCACCAGGGTCCCATATCCGTTGACACAATCGCCTTCGATGCATTTATCAGCCAATGCAACAGGTGCACTCAAGAGGCTGATGAATAGTATGATGATCATATACGCTTTCATTACCGGCATTCCTTTTTAAAACAGTGATTTTATGCTCCAGCAAATCAAGATGTGCTGCCGGGCGTCCGGCCTCATTTGGCCCGCTTGGACACATGCATGCCCACCAGCCAGGCCACCAGCACGACCAGATAAATCTGGCCCGTAAGCGCTTCAACAACGGCCAGACCCGCGGCGTTGTCCGTCAGCGGCGTGATATCCCCATAGCCCAGGGTGGTGATGGTCACAAGGCTAAAATATAAAAAAAGGATACGGTCGTTTTGGATCTCGCCACCCGGCATGTCAAACGATCCGGGAGAAAGGGTTTCAAGCAATCGGTAAAGATCGGCCCACAACATCGCCATGAGCAAATAGACAACCACGGCGGCGAAGATCATTTCAACGGTCACCTCG
>JASFGN010000092.1:0-8353 GCA_050123735.1 Desulfobacterales bacterium
CATGGCCTCAAGGCGTTTGGATGCCTGCTGGCCCTGCTGACCGTTTGGTTGGCTTTTGACCGCAAGGATACAGCTTCAATGGATTTGACCCCGTTTGAGTGGAAAAACCGGCTGCTTATTATTTTTGCGCCGGACAGCCGTCATCCTTATTTTAAACAGATTCAAGCCGAGATCAGCACCCGGAGAGCCGGGGTCGCAGACCGTGATCTCGTGGTTTTCGAGGTGCTTGAAAGAGACCCCTCACAAATGAACGGGTCACCCCTGAGTCTATCAGACGCCGATGCGCTGCGCGAGCGATTTGAAATACCGCGCAACACCCATGCGCTTATTCTCGTCGGCAAAGACGGTGGGGTCAAGCTGAAGCGCAGCGAGCCGGTTTCTTTAGCAGAAGTTTTCGAATTGATTGATTCAATGCCAATGCGCAGGAATGAGATGCTCCAGAAAAAGCAATAATTTCTGTTACATATGATATATGATCGCCCTATTTTGTCTGGAGCGAGTTGGCAAACGCTGGTGGTCGGAAATCAGGGTTTTGAGGAGATTTAAAATGAACGCGCAAAATTATTTTATCGTCGGTGGCAGCTCCGGTATCGGGCTGGAAATTGTTAGAGCACTGCATCAAAAGAAGCATGCCATCTATGTCGGATCCCGATCGAACGAAGCGCTGGCCGAGTTTGATGGATTGCACCATCTGAGACTGGATGTGCAGGCGGAATCGATCGAGGTGGAAGGGCTGCCGGAAATGTTAAACGGGCTGGTCTACTGTCCGGGGTCTATTCGACTCAAGCCCTTTCAACGCCTGAGCATCGATGATTTCATGGCGGATCTTCAGGTTAATTTCCTCGGCGCGGTTAAAACGATTCAAGCCTGTCTGCCGCGCTTAAGAAAGACGCCGGCCGGTGCTGCGATTGTCCTGTTTAGCACCGTGGCCGTCAAAACCGGTATGCCGTTTCATGCTTCCGTTGCCGGCGCCAAAGCGGCGGTGGAGGGACTGACGCGCTCGCTGGCTGCCGAGTTTGCGCCTCGCATTCGCGTCAATGCAATTGCGCCCTCATTGACCGACACCCCGCTGGCGCAGGGGTTATTGTCCACTGAAGAAAAACGCAAAGCATCGGCAGAGCGCCATCCGGCAAAGCGCATCGGAACACCGCAAGAAATTGCCAAGGTTGCCGTGCATTTGCTGTCGGAGGCCAGCGACTGGATGACCGGTCAGATCATACACGTCGATGGCGGTATGAGTGCTCTGCGAACCTTCCGTTAGCCGGTGCCAACCGTTTTTCCCGGCGAGGTCCCCGGCAAGCTCTCAATTCCATCATATTTTAACTTGGAGTTGTATTTATGGCCCAAATCCGCTATTAAAAACACTGTCCTTCCGGGGGGAAACTTCTGCTAAAAAAATACGATGAACGGAGAGAGTGGGTTCGCAATGATGAAAACAGTCAGGTCCGGCGCCAAAAAATCGCCTTTTCTGCTGTCGCTCTGGCGCTGGTTCGACGCAGATGCGTCGGCTGATCACATCGTTCACCTCGATGCCAAAAAAGTCGACTGGTTTCGTATCCTGCCTTTTGTCATTATGCACCTGATGTGCCTGGGCGTCATCTGGGTGGGGTGGAGCCGGTTTGCCGTTGTAACGGCGGTGGTGCTTTATTTTATCCGTATGTTTGCCATCACCGGATTTTATCATCGCTATTTTTCGCATAAATCCTTTAAAACAAATCGATTCTGGCAATTTTGCTTCGCAGTACTCGGCAACGCGTCGGTTCAACGCGGGCCGCTATGGTGGGCCGCGCATCATCGCCACCACCACCGCTATGCCGACACCGAGAAAGATATCCATTCACCCAGCCGGCATGGTTTTATCTGGAGCCACGTGGGGTGGTTAACCTCACCTGCTAATTTCCCGACCAAAATGCAATATGTCAAAGATTGGGCCCGGTTTCCGGAGCTGCGCTGGATCAATCGTTTTGACACTGTCGTCCCGGTTCTTTTGGCTGTCGCTTTGTTTGTGGGCGGCAACCTTCTGGCGATCCATGCGCCTCAACTGGGAACCAACGGTCCCCAGTTACTCATCTGGGGCTTCTTTATCTCATCTGTGGCGCTTTTTCACGGCACGGTGACCATTAACTCCTTGGATCACATGTTCGGCAGCCGGCGCTATGATACCCCGGATACCAGTCGCAACAATGCCCTGTTGGCGCTGATAACATTAGGTGAGGGGTGGCACAATAATCATCATCATTATGCCGTTAGTGCGCGCCAGGGATTTTTTTGGTGGGAAATAGATATCACCTATTATTTGCTCAAAATTTTTTCCTGGCTGGGAATCGTCTGGAATTTGCGCGGTTTGCCGGAAGACTTGCGATCGCAAAATCGAAAAACGTGCGGCCCACCGTAAGCGACCTTCATCTTTAACTTATAGAGGAGAATCCAAATGCGAATCGCAGTTATTGGAACCGGCATAGCGGGTATGGTGTCTGCCTATCTGCTAGGCGATGAGCATGAACTGGTCGTATTTGAAGCCGAGAATTATGTGGGGGGTCACACGAACACCATTGATGTCGGGTTGAACGGTCAGACCTATGCCGTGGATACCGGCTTTATCGTCTTCAATGAAAAAACATATCCTAATTTTGTGCGCCTGATGAAACGGCTGGGCATTGCCTGGCAGCCTTCCCATATGAGCTTCAGCGTGCAGTGTAAAAAGACCGGATTGGAATTCAGCCCCAGCAGTTTGAATACGCTTTTCATCCAGCGCCGGAATCTGCTGCGGCCGGCGTTTTATCGGATGATATTCGATATTTTTAGATTTCGACGCGAATCCGAAGACCTGTTAAAAAAAGATGACTACAGCCTGACACTCGAAAATTTTTTGACCGCCAAAAAGTTTTCGCGGCTGTTTATCGAGCATTTCATTATTCCCATGGGCGAGGCTATCTGGTCGGCTGATCCGGTTAAATTCAATGAATTTCCGGCGCTTTATTTTGCCCAGTTTTTCAAAAATCACGGTTTTTTGAACGTGCGCAACCAACCGCAGTGGCTGGTCATCAAAGGGGGCTCGAAACAGTATGTCAAACCCTTGACCCGATCGTACGCAGACCGCATCCGTCTGAATTGCCCGGTAAAATCCATTCGGCGCTACCCTGACCATGTCAGCGTGCAGGCCGCTGACGGTCAGCCGGAGCGCTTTGATCAGGTGGTCATTGCGACCCATAGCGATCAGGCCCTGGCGATGCTGCAGGATCCAAGCGACAATGAAAAGGAAATTCTGGGGGCCATTCCGTATCAGGACAATCATGCGGTCCTGCATTCAGACGAATCGGTTTTACCCGACAAAAGAGCGGCCTGGGCCAGCTGGAACTACCATATTCCGCAAGCCGAATCCGGTCGGGTGGCCCTTACCTACGATATGAATATCCTGCAAAGCCTGGGGGCTCCGGTCGAATATTGTGTGAGCCTTAATTTGCCGAACAGCGTTGATCCGGCCCAAAAAATAAAAGAAATGCATTACCATCATCCGGTCTACAATCCCAAAAGCCTGGCTGCCAGAAATCGCCACGATGAGATCAACGGTGCCATGCGAACCTATTTTTGCGGGGCCTACTGGGGCTATGGATTTCATGAGGATGGGGTCAACAGTGCGCTGGTGGTCGGAAAACATTTCGGAAAATCTCTCTAACATTCTTTTTGTGCTTATCATTATAGAACTTGGCCGCAAAAAGGGGACCTTTGCAAGGATGACGCATGCATAGTTGCATTTACGAGGGCTCTGTTCGGCATCGCCGTTTCAGGCCGAGGCCGAATATGTTCCGCTACCGACTGTTTTTTATGTATTTAGACCTGGCAGAGCTGCCCCACGTGTTTGACGGCCATCCGTTCTGGTCGTATCAGCGGCCGAATATCGCCTACTTTCGACGTAAAGATCATTTCGGCGATCCTCGAAAGCCGATCGACGTGGCGGTCCGAGATCTGGTTGCCGCAAAGACCGGGCGCACACCCGAGGGGCCGGTTCGGATGCTGACGCATTTGCGCTATTTTGGTTATTGCTTTAATCCGGCCAGTTTTTACTATTGCTACGATAGAACCGACTCAAGTGTCGAAACCATAATCGTTGAAATACACAACACTCCCTGGGGTGAAGTTCACTGCTACGTTTTAGACCGCCATGACAACGAGCATCCGGTCAAAAACTGGCGGCGGCATCGTTTTGCAAAGGTTTTTCACGTTTCGCCGTTTATCGATATGAATATCAATTATGATTGGCGCTTTCGCGAACCCGACACATCGATCCGTGTGCATATGATCGATTACGAGAACGAGCAATTGCTTTTTGATGCCAGTCTGGCTTTGAAACGGCGCCAGATCAGTCGCCGGGCACTAACCGATCTGCTGATTAAATATCCGCTGATGACAGCCAAGGTGACTACCCTGATCTACTGGCAGGCGCTGCGATTATTGCTAAAAAAAACACCCATGTTTGTTCATCCCAAAAAGCGTCATTATGCAGGAGGAAGGTATCAACAATGACGACTTCAATTGTGCCTGCAAGTGCACCGGCATTGGAAAACCTCCAGACGCGCCCAACCGACGGGCTGGCGCGCAAACTTCTTTTTAGAATACTGCGCAAGCTAAAATGGGGTCAAATCACTATCCATGAAGGCTCCCGGCGATACACCTTCGGTCGATCGAGTAGCGCTCATCCCCTGGAGGCGGTGATCACGGTTCAGCATCCCCGATTTTACAGCAAAGCTGTTCTGGGCGGCAGCATCGGTGCTGCAGAAGCGTACATGCGCGGTTTGTGGGCGGCAGACGATCTGACCGCTGCGCTGCGGATTATGGCCTTGAATCGCAGCAGTTTTGAGCGCCTGGATAAAGGCTGGTCGAAGCTATCAACGCCTTTTCATAAATTCTGGCATCTTCTGCGTAAAAACACCCGCAGCGGCAGTCGTAAAAACATCGTGGCCCATTATGATCTGGGCAATGATTTTTACCGATTATTCTTGGACCAAACCCTGACCTATTCCTGCGGAATTTTTGAAAGCAACGATGCAAGCATGCGGAATGCATCGCTTGTTAAATATGACCGCATCTGCCGCAAGCTTGAACTCGGCCCCTGTGACGAGGTCATCGAAATTGGCTCCGGCTGGGGCGGATTTGCCATTTATGCCGCTCAGAATTACGGTTGCCGCATTACCACCACAACCATTTCCGACGAGCAATTCGAGCTGGCACAAGAGCGCATCACGGATTCCGGCGTAGCCGAGCGCATCGATCTGGTCAAGAAGGACTATCGGGATTTAAAGGGGAAATACAGCAAACTGGTTTCGATTGAGATGATCGAGGCTGTCGGGCATCAATTTCTGGATGCCTACTTCAAATCCTGCAGCCAACTGCTCAAACCCGACGGCATGATGCTGTTGCAGGCTATTACGATTGCCGATCAGGTCTATGAGCGCCACAAATACACGGTTGACTTTATCAAGCGCTATATCTTCCCGGGCAGCTGTATTCCCTCCATTGCCGCTATAACCGCTGCGATCGCCAGGTCAACCGACCTGCGTCTTTTTCATCTGGAAGATATCACGCCGCATTATGCCAAAACGCTGGCCTGCTGGCGGGAGCAATATTCTAAAAACATTGATGATGTCAAAGGGCTGGGCTTTTCGGATGCGTTTATTCGCATGTGGGATTTTTATCTGAGTTACTGTGAAGCCGGTTTTGCGGAGCGCTATATCGGTGATGTTCAGATGCTGTTCACCAAGCCGATGTGCCGGCGTGAGTCGCTGATCCCGGCGCTGGCGGCATGATAAATTGTGTCGGAAAGGAGAAGCAACCGATGACTGTCTGGGTAAGCGATACCTTTGCTCCTAATCCTGGTCGAAATCCGGTGGTTTGGCGCTCACTGTATGGCTTATTTGAGCGATATCAGAGTCGGTTTTAAAAAGCTGGAGCAAACGGATGAGGCGGTCGCCACTTCAAAATAATTCGCTGTAAATTGCAAAAAATGTAACTTTTAGGGCGCGTTGCATCTCTACATAAATGTCATTAGCCTCCATTACGGTGGTGGTTCAGTCTCAGCTG
This sequence comes from Desulfobacterales bacterium, assembly GCA_050123735.1. Taxonomy (GTDB): domain Bacteria; phylum Desulfobacterota; class Desulfobacteria; order Desulfobacterales; family JAHEIW01; genus JAHEIW01. The sequence goes on from JASFGN010000092.1 coordinate 6,079, forward strand.
AGTTTACCTCCTTTCCTTGGCTGAGCAAAAATCACTGGACCACCACAAACCTCACCTATCTTCCGTATTTCTTCGGTGCATTATTTGCGTATTTAGAATTAATCCTTAAAATAATGTAGGTAAAATTTGCTTTTCTAAGATAGAAGTGTTTGGTAAGATCGACGGTAATGTTCAATATGGCGTAATATGAACGCTTTCACTGCATTTGTCTGCTTCGTCAGGCAATGCGATTTGAGGCGATGAAACCCGGTATTGAACCGACGCGAACACAATGAGGAGACCAAAACGATGGAAATAAAAAAGATCCTGTGGCCGACTGATTTTTCCGAAAATGCTGCCAAAGCATTGCCGGTGGTGACATCCCTTGCCGAAAAATATACGGCCGAGATTCACATTCTTTATGTCCTGAAGGATTATCCGGCGGTGGGGGCTTCCTATGGCCACAATGATCCGGAAGATATCGAAAAAATGCGCCAATGGGAAAAACAAATGGCAGAAGGGCGGCTGGACGAGATTTGCGAGAAATTCTTAAACGCCTGTCCGCTTTATTTCCGCCACATCAGTGTCGGTGATCCGGCTAAAGAGATCCTTAAACTCATTGAAAAAGAGACCATCGACATGGTCGTCATGGCCAGCCGGGGCAGCGAGGCGCACTTTGACTTTGGCAGTGTTGCTGACCGCGTGATCAAATGCACCGAAATCCCTACCTTGATTATTCCCATATGAAAAACGTGCGCTTAAAAGATTTTTCATTTTTAGTGTGCATTTTATTCGGCTCCGCGCACGTTGCAGCGGATACTGCGGTGACTGCCGATAAATTGCTGCCCTGCCCGGATTCTCCCAATTGCGTATCTTCGCTGAGCAATGATCAAAAGCACTTCATCAAGCCTTTTGCGTACAGGGGCAGCTTTGAAAATGCCCGGCAAAAGCTGATCGACATCCTGCAGGATTCCCGGGGCGTGCACCTGGTGTCAGTCGGAAAAAATTATCTCCATGCGGAATTTCGCTCGCTGATTTTCCGTTTTGTCGATGATGTCGAATTTTATTTTCCTGCCGAACAGCCGATCATCCATGTGAAGTCCGCATCGCGGTCGGGGTATTACGATTTTGGCGTCAACCGGCGACGTGTGGAGCGTTTGCGCTCAGCGTTTGCGGATCCGTCAAAATAATCATGCGACGGGTCGTTTCTGTGTTAAATAACCGATTTGACGAGGTTTAGATGAACGCCTTATTCTATTTGAAACTCTATGCGCTGACCGTACCGGTTTTTTTTATGATTGACCTGATTTGGCTGGGCGTGATTGCCAAAGGGTTTTATCGGGAAAATTTAAGCTATATTCTCAGCCCGCAGGTCAATTGGCCGGCAGCTATTATTTTTTATTTGCTCTATATTGCCGGGATTCTCATATTTGCTGTCGTCCCTGCGGTGACCAAAGATTCATGGCAACACGCGATGCTGTATGGTGCCCTGTTTGGATTCTTCACCTATATGACCTATGAGCTCACCAATTTAGCCCTGCTCAAAGATTGGCCTCTGAATATCGTGATAGTCGATATCATCTGGGGAGTGGTGCTGTGCACGGCTGTTGCCACAATCGGTTATTTAATCGCCAGGTGGCTGCTGTGAAATGGGAAGAACCGGACGCCATAAGATGGCGATGGTTTGCGAGGAACGAAATATGCTAAAAACGCCGATGCAGATACACGCTAAATACACAAGTTTTGATCTGCCATCAGATATGCTTCATGATTTTTGATTTACAGAACCCACGAATTCTCTAATGGTGCGGATATAATCTTCTCCGCCTATTGTACCATTATTGTTATGCCCTCCGCCTTTGATAAATTTTATGTGCTTTGGAGACGAGGTGTTTTCATACAGGCGCCGGCTCATCTCAGGGGGAACCCGCCTGTCATGTGTGCCATGGATAAACAGCGCCGGTACGTTAAGATCATCTACTTTGGATAAAGAATCAAATTTCTGTTCGACAATGAGATGCATCGGCAGTAAGCGATATCGATACTGAAGATGAGCCATGTCGATAATTGAGGTAAAGGTCGCTTCAACAATCAATCCGGCCGCATCCGGATGGCTTACAGCAAGATCGATGGCTATGGCACCCCCGATTGAATGCCCATAGATGAAAATGCTGCCTGGAGCGATGCTTTTTTGTGTGACTAAATAATTCCAGGCCGCTTCCGCATCAGCATAAACCTGCTTTTCTGTTGGGAATACACCATCACTGTTACCGAATCCACGATAAGATATCAAAAG
>JASFGN010000093.1:0-8349 GCA_050123735.1 Desulfobacterales bacterium
TGCAATTCAATTGGTCAAATTTTTCTGTCATTCGTTTCCAAGGCGGCTTGGCTCGGAGGTTCTGCCCTTAGAGGTTTTGGCTTCAGACGTCAAAAGCTATCTAGGCCGACTTCTAACATGGTTGCGGAACTTATTCCCTCCCGCAGCAAAAATCTGTGATGCTACCACACTAGACTTTCTCTGGTTCGGCCAGAAGCCAGCAGCCAGGAACCAGCAGCTATTTTCCCTTCTTGCAATATAGCCCAATAAAAGGTTATAATCGCGCGAAAATTAAAATCGACATGGGAAGATCCTCCAATCAGAAACGTGATCAAACCTTATGCCTGAAACAGATGAATTGTCAGCTGCGTTGCCGCGGGCTGAAAAGCCGGAATTTTTAAGTGAAAAGCGATTCGACACGCTCGAGTTGCCGGAACCGCTATTAAAAGCTTTAAATGACGCCGGTTTTGAGTACTGTACACCGATCCAGGAACAAACGCTACCGATATCATTGAGCGGTCGAGATGTTGCCGGTCAGGCACAGACGGGCACAGGCAAAACCGCGGCATTTCTGGTTACGGTCATTACCCGCCTGTTAATGCTCTCCGATCGCGATCCCCGGTTGCCATCTGCTCTGATTGTCGCACCGACGCGAGAGCTTTCCCATCAAATCGTCGAGGAAGCCCGCACCTTGTGTCGACACACGGATTTAAAGATCGCCGAGGTTGTCGGCGGAGTTGATTACAAACGCCAGGCCCAGATTTTGCGGGGGGGCGTTGATATCATCGTCTGCACACCCGGGCGTATCATCGATTATTATAAGCAGGGTATTTTCAAAACGGAAGCGATTAAAATTTTAGTGATCGATGAAGCGGATCGATTGTTTGATCTGGGATTCACCAAAGACATGCGTTATCTGCTCCGTAAACTGCCCCTTTACGATAAACGGCAGTCCATGCTCTTTTCAGCCACGCTTTCCTATCGGGTGATGGAACTCACCTACGAATACATGAATTTGCCTGAGTTCATATCGGTCACACCCCAAACCATAACAGTTGAAGGAATCGACCAGCAGCTGTTTCACGTTGGAACTGAAAAGAAACTGGCGCTTTTATTGGGCTTGCTGAAAAAGGAAGACTGGAATCGGATGCTCATTTTTGTCAACACCAAAGTTGGGGTCGATTGGTTGACCCGGAAACTGAAAGGCAATGGATGGCCGGCTGAAAGAATTACCGGCGATTTGCCCCAGCGCAAACGATTCCGCTTAATGGAGCAATTCAAGAATGGCAAAATCAAAATCCTGGTTGCAACCGATGTGGCCTCGCGTGGCATCCATGTTGAAGATATCAGCCATGTGATCAATTATGACCTGCCCCAGGATTCTGAAAATTATGTGCATCGCATCGGCCGCACCGCCCGTGCGGGCAAGACCGGCAAAGCCTTTGCGCTGGCCTGTGAAGACTATGTTTATCATTTAGAGCCACTGGAGGAAATGCTAGGATACAAAATTCCCGTTGTCTGGCCCTCAAACGATTGGTATGTTGCTGATAAATCAAAGCCCATGACCCCTGAGCGCAGATCGCGTCTCAGAAGATCCGGTCGGAAGCGCAGCCAGCAGCGGGCAGAGAAACGCCATCCGGCACCGGCTGCATCAACCAAAGCCAAGGCGCGTTCCTATCCGGGCGCATTTTTTGGTTTTGGCCCTGAAGCTCCCGAAGGCGCCGACTCCAAAAAAGCGGGGGATCTGGAAGCGCCGACTCCCAAAAAGCGAACCCGACCCAAAAAAAAGAGTCCCTCCCGGGATGCTAAAAAATCCAAGGCCGCTAAGACTGCCAATCAACACTGAAGTTGCGCTGCATCCCTGCTTGCGCGGACGATAGCTCCGGGAGATAAAATACTGGACAGGCCGCGGTTTTCTTCCTTGCTAAAGTTCAACTTTTTACTTAACGTATCTGCCATGGGCCGTGTATTTGATTTTAAAGATGCTGTCGCCTACGAGCAGTGGCTGAAAAAGCCCGAAAACCAAGCCGCTTTCGAGCTGGAAATTCGGCTGATGCAAACGTTGCTCAAGCCCATGCGGGGCGAATCGGTGCTGGATATCGGGTGCGGGACCGGTGCATGTCTGCGCGCATTCCTTGAAATGGACTTGAAGGTAACCGGCCTGGATCCCTCGACCTACATGCTGGATATTGCCGCGCGCAACAGCGGTAATCGGGCCGACCTGTATCAGGGCTTTGCCGAAGACCTGCCCTTTGATGACAATTCATTCAATTACGCCTGTTTGTTTACGACGCTGGAATTTGTCGATAACCCTCAAAAAACATTAGAAGAAGCCTGTCGGGTCGCCAAAGATCGTATATTTATCGGTGTGCTGAACCGTTATGCCATCAAGGGAATTCAGCGGCGTGTAAAAGGCATGTTTTCCGAGACCATTTTTAACCACGCCCAATTTTTCAGTGTCTGGGAACTGAAGCAGCGCATTCGTAAAATCGTCGGCCAGACGCCCATCTCCTGGCGGACCGTATGCCAGTTGCCGTCCCAGGCGGGCAAGATTGCCATCAGCCTGGAGCAGTCTAAAATCATTCAACGCTGTCCGTTTGGCGCTTTTGCCGGGATGGTTGTTTCTCTGGTTCCGAAATTCAGGACCCGCCCATTGACCATACGATACCACGCCAGGAATCCGGGCGGAGCGATAACATGATCGCCCTGGCGTTATTTTGGATTTTGGAATTTAGATTTCAGATTTTGCGACCGAAAGACCGAAATCAATGGAAGCTTTCTTATATGAACCGTTAGACGACAGCAAGGTCAAATGCAATTTGTGCAGCCATCGCTGTGTGATAAAAGACGGCCGCCGGGGCCTGTGCAGTGTGCGCGAAAATCAAGCCGGCACGTTGCAAACGCTGGTGTATGGCAAACTAATTGCCCGGCATGTGGATCCGATCGAAAAAAAGCCGTTGTTTCACTTTTTACCGGGTACCCTTTCGTATTCGATCGCCACTGTCGGCTGCAATTTTCGCTGCCGGTTTTGCCAGAATGCCGATATTGCGCAGATGCCGACCGACCATAAAGGCCGAATCATGGGTGATGCCGTCAGCCCACAGCAGGTGGTTGCTGATGCCGCAAAAACCGGCTGTCGCAGCATCGCCTATACGTACACCGAGCCAACGGTTTTTTTTGAATTTGCCTACGATACCGCCAAAAGGGCCCATACGCGCGGAATCCGTAATGTCTTCGTCACCAACGGCTATATGAGCGCCGAAGCACTTGAAATGATTAATCCCTACCTGGATGCCGCCAATGTGGACCTGAAGGCGTTCACGGACGAATATTACAAGGATCTGTGCGGTGCCCGCCTTACCCATGTCCAGCAAACCTTGAAGCATATGAAAGCGCTCGGAATTTTTGTCGAGGTCACCACCTTGATAGTGACGGGTCTCAACGATGACGCTGCCGAGTTGCAGCAACTGGCTGAATTTATTGCCCGTGACCTGGGCAACGACACGCCCTGGCATATCAGCCGCTTTCACCCGACATACAAACTCACCGATCGTCCGGCTACCCCTCTGGAAACACTCACGCGCGCGCGCGCGATCGGTCTGCAGGCCGGGCTAAAATACGTCTACACCGGCAATGTGCCCGGCAATGCGGGCGAAAATACCTTCTGCCCCGGGTGCGGTGAAAAGGTTGTCGAACGCTGGGGATTTCAGGTTGGCGCGCTGCACATCAAGCATGGCGCCTGTGCCCATTGTGGTGAGAAGATTGATGGTTTCTGGGAATAAAATTTCATAAATAATTTTAGTCACATCTTCAATATTTCATTTTGGATGTCAGCTGGCGGTGTCTTTCTTTTCTGCATATCCATTCCATCCTATCCTCTCGGTCGCATCTTAAATTAATGTAATATTTTAAGCCTTGACTCCAAATAGTCATTCTCCTATAGTCGCATCTTTCGTTCATAATGATTTCATGCATCCGTATTGATTAAGGTAGATCCGCATCATGAATGCACTTCAACAATTGAGCCGTTGGATTGACGCCCTTAACCAATGGGTCGGCCGGGGTGTTGCCTGGGTAACGCTGGGGCTTGTTCTGGTGGTTTTTATCGATGTCGTCATGCGCTATTTGTTTAAAACCAGTTTCGTTTTTACCCAGGAGCTGGAATGGCACCTGTTCGGTTTCATTTTTCTGATCGGTGCCGGTTACACCCTGCTGCACGATGGTCACGTGCGCGTGGATATCATTTACCAGCGCGTCGGATTCAAAACCCGGGCATGGATTAATTTAGGCGGAGTGCTTTTATTTCTGATCCCCGGTTGCGTCATGGTGATTTCCACCTCATGGACGTTTATGCTCAATTCATTTGCCATCATGGAGGGCTCACCGGATCCCGGCGGAATTCCCTTCCGCTTTGTGCTCAAAGGCTGTTTGCCGGTCGGTTTTTCACTCCTGCTGCTGCAGGGGGTTTCCCTGGGCATTCATAGCCTGATGCAGATCCTGGGAATTGAACCGGCAAAGGAGACCCCATCCTGATGGAATATCTTGCCGCCTGGATGTTTTTAGCGCTGACGATTCTGTTGATGGCTGGCTTTCCGGTTACCTTTACACTGCTGGGTACCGCGCTGACCTTCGGTCTGATCGGTTTTGGGTGGGATTTTTTCAATTTACTGCCCCTGCGGATCTGGGGCCGCATGACCAATGTCACCCTGGCGGCGGTCCCCTTGTTTGTCTTCATGGGCGTTATGCTGGAACGATCCGGCCTGGCCGAAGAATTACTGGATACCATGGGGCTGCTTTTCGGGCGCCTGCGCGGCGGGTTGGCGATTTCTGTGGTGGTCGTCGGTGCGCTGCTGGGTGCCTCTACCGGTATTGTCGGTGCGACGGTGGTCACCATGGGGCTGCTGGCGGTGCCGACGATGCTCAGGCGCGGCTATCAAAAGGAATTGGCCACCGGCACGGTATCGGCCTCCGGCACCCTGGGGCAGATTATTCCGCCCAGTATCGTGCTGGTGCTCATCGGTGATATTGTCGGTGTTTCAGTCGGCGATCTGTTTATCGGGGCGGTTTTACCGGGTCTGCTGCTGGTCGGCCTTTTTATCATCTATATCCTGATTGTTGCCTTTCTGCGACCCGGTGTGGCGCCTGCTATTTCGAAAGAAGAACTGGCGGCCATCGGGCCCCGCCAGCTGGCCGCCCAGGTCGGCCGGGCGCTGTTTCCACCCTTGTTTTTGATGGTGGCCGTTTTAGGCTCCATCTTTGCCGGCATCGCATCGCCGACCGAGGCGGCCGCCGTCGGCGCGGTGGGCGCCACCGTCCTGACGATTGTCAACCGTAAATTTAGCTTAAAAATTCTGCGCGAGGTCATGCACACCACCGTGCGCCTGACCTGCATGGTCTTCATTATCCTCTGCGGAGCCGCCGCTTTCGGCCTGGTCTTCCGGGGTCTGGGCGGTGATCACATCGTTCGTGAGTTTCTGAGCGGAATTGCGCATCAATACAGCCACGCTGCTGTTCTGGCCATTGTGATGCTCTTGATCTTTTTCATCGGCTTTTTTCTGGATTTTATTGAAATTACCTTTATTCACGTGCCGGTTCTGGCGCCGATCATGATCGAATTCGGATACGATCCGGTCTGGTTCTGCATTTTGCTGGCCGTCAACCTTCAAACGTCGTTTTTAACGCCGCCATTCGGATTTTCTTTGTTCTATTTAAAAGCGGTGACACCGCCCGAGGTGACCACCGGCCATATTTACAGGGGTATCATCCCGTTTGTCCTTTTTCAGCTCATCGGGCTTGCAATTGTTGTTTTTTTCCCCAAACTGGCCACCTGGCTACCCCGGCTGGTTTTTGGATCCTGAATCAATGTTAAATGTGACCGCACAGCTTGACTTCAGATGTTGAGTCCACTAAGGTGGGCGGATATTTATTGGCCTTAGCGCGAAATTGCCAATTTTATATATTTTAAAGAGGTGTTATTTTACATTAAATTTCTGTCGAAATCGTTTTTGAGATGAGAATTGACCGGTAAAGGAGGATTGTTATGAAAAGACGTGATTTTCTGAAAAAAGCGGGTATCGGAGCGGCATCAGCAGCAGCAGCAGCAGCGGGTGTTGCCGGTCTGGTGGGCTGTGCCAAGGAAGAAGAAAAGAAACCTGAAAAAGCAGCTGAAAAGGCGCCAGCTGTCGTTGCCCCAAAAACCTATAAATGGAGAATGGTAACAACATGGCCGCCCAAGCTGCCCGTATTGCAGGAAGGCTGTGAGCGCCTGGCACAGCGAGTGAATGAGATGTCTGATGGGCGCCTGACCATCGAAGTTTTTGCCGGCGGCGAGCTGGTTCCACCGCTGGAAAGCTTCCAGGCGGTATCCGACGGCACAGTTGAGGTCGGCAGCGGAGCTTCTTATTACTGGGCCGGCAAAGAACCCGCAACCCAGTGGTTTGCGGCCGTGCCTTTCGGCATGAATGCCCAGGGTATGGGCGCCTGGTTTCACGGTGGTGACGGTCTCAAGCTCTGGGAGGAAACCTATGCCCCCTTCAACCTGATCCCGCGCCCCGGCGGCTCCACCGGCGTTCAGATGGGCGGCTGGTTCAACAAAAAGATCAATACGATTGATGACTATAAGGGTTTGAAAATGCGCATCCCGGGCCTGGGCGGCAAGGTCGTCGCCAAGGCCGGTGGTACGGTGGTGCTGTTGCCCGGCGGTGAAATCTTCACCTCCCTTGAGCGCGGCGTTATCGATGCCACCGAATGGGTCGGGCCTCTGCATGACCTGCGGATGGGATTTTATCAGGCCGCCCAATATTACTACTATCCCGGATGGCATGAACCGGGCACCTACCTGGAATATTTTTTCAACAAAAAGGCCTATGAGAGTCTGCCCAAAGACCTGCAGCACATTGTTAATGCGGCCTGTATGGAAAACGAACAATGGACCCTGACACAGTTTGACGCTCAGAATGGTGCGGCCCTGCAAACCTTGATCAACGAGCATAAAGTCGAAGTCATCCAGTTTCCGGATGAAGTTCTGGCGGCATTGCGCAAGATGGCGGTTGAGGTGGTGCAGGAAGAAGCTGCCAAGAGTCCCATGGCGACAAAGGTCGCCGAATCTTTTGCGAAATTCCAGAAGGTTGTCGGCACCTGGGGCAGCGTATCTGAGCGAGCCTATTTTAACGTTATTCAAGAGGCGATGTCGCTCAAAGGATAGGCTACAATGGTGACCGGTTGCATCCCCGGTTACCTTCGGTCGAACCGCAAACGCCAGCCAGGCAAACAGCCGGCTGGCGTTTTACTTTTTAGGGGTTGGCGTGCATGTTAATCCCTTTCTTTCAGACGGATAGTTCGGTCGATACCTTGCACCGCCAGCAATGAAATCAGCGCCAGGGCCGCCCCGCCGAAAAACGGAATCCGATAATCAACAACCCACAGAAAGCCTCCCAGCGCCGGCAGAAAAACTGCGGCGATGTGATTGATGGTAAAGCCCACGGCCATGCTGGGGGCAATCTCCCGGGGGTCACCGACTTTCTGGAAATAAGTTCGAATGGCAATCGCAAAATTAAAGAAAATATGGTCCAGAATATAAAGGAGCGCCACCATCCATTTAGAATCGGTCAAAGCGTAGGCCACGAAGATGAAAATGAGACTGGCATATTCCAGGGACAAAACCTTGCGCTCACCAAAGCGAATAATGCTTTTTCCGATCAGGGGACTCAGGTAATAGTTGATGAGGTTGTTGATCACAAACAAAAGGGTGACTTCCTGAATGGAGTATTGGAATTTTTGCACCATCAACAGGACTGAAAAAGCAATAAAAATCTGGCGCCGCGCGCCGGCCATGAAGGTCAGAAAATAAAACAGGCCGTATTTTTTGCGCAGCACCATTTTTTTGCGCTGGGGAACCACACCTTTCTGCTCCGGTTTGCGAGTCAGGGCCCAGACCGATGCGGCCATAATGAGCGCGCCGATCAGCAGGTAGATCCGGGCAAAACTCAGATAAAAAGCCATCAAATAGATGGCCAGCCCCACGGCAATACTGGAAGCGGCAGCATAGCTGCGCTGCTTGCCAAAAACCCATGGAGAAGAAAGTTCATCAAAGTATTGCAGCGTCAGGGACATATTGGTGGTTTCATAATAATGAAATCCAAAACTCATGAGCAGGGTGGTGAATAAGAGCCCGGCATAAAACGGCAGTAAGCCTGTCAGTGCCAGCCCGAAGCCCAGCAAAAGAATCGACAGTGCCGAGAGCCTATGCTCACGGATGATCATGATGACATAAATCGCCAGCAGGGCTAAAAATCCGGGGATTTCCCGCACCGACTGAATAACGCCGATATGATTTCCATCCAGCCCGGCAATCTCAACTGCGAAATTGTT
>JASFGN010000094.1:0-8336 GCA_050123735.1 Desulfobacterales bacterium
ACCGTCACGAGCACAATCGTATCACCATACTGTATGACTGCAGATCCGGAGGCCTGCCTGGCAACCTTGTCGGTCTGGATGGTGAGGGTTCTGCCCCCGATTTCTTCTTTTACTGAAATTTTCATTTTTTCTCCTAATTGTAAACCACACCCCTATGTTCCCGCCTCAAATACGGCATCGTTTCAAAATGACAATTTTTAAAGGCAAGACGGTAAATGGGTTGTGTAATCAATTCAACTTATCCGATTATCCGAAAAATAGCGCGTTTCGAGCGGTGTTATTGTCTCTGACGTTGCCGTGGCGGTCCGCAACGGTCCAACATATCATCGCCGAAACCGTTGAAATTTGATGCGGAAAGGGTGCGCCGATTCGGCGAATTACCGTTTCAACCCTAACGTATCGATAATGGCCCGGTAGCGATTGACATCTTTGTGTTTCACATAATTTAACAGCCTGCGGCGCCTGCCGACGAGCATCAGCAACCCTCTGCGGGAATGATGATCCTTTTTGTGAATTTTCAGATGCTCGGTGAGGGAGGAAATACGATGGGTCAATAAGCCGACCTGAACTTCCGGCGATCCGGTGTCTGTTTCGTGAAGTTTGAATCTGTCAATCAGTTTCTTTTTCTCTTCTGTGTCAAAAACCACTGTAACTGCCTCCTGTTCGGATAATTAGCGTTTATAGCCTTCCTAAATTGTCGAATTCTGCAGAACACAGGCGTAAGCCAATTTGTCCTGGTTTTTTTTATATTGCAGCACTGCCAGCAAGGCATCGTTGGCATCCACAACTTTGAGGTGGGTGCCATCTTCTATCAGATCTTCTGAAAGCCGCTCAAGATCCATATCGGTTTTGCGAATGGGCTGGCCGTATCTGATTTTTTTCACCAACTTTTGGCCGGCCCGACATTCCGGCATATACGTCAGAGCATCTCTCATGCTGATTAAACTACCATTGACCTCACCGGTCAATGCCTGCTTTTCCAGTTGCGGCAGCGAAATGGCCTGCTGCAGGGTAAAGCCGCTGCTTTGCGTTCGTTTGAGTGCCAGCAGATGACCGCCGCATCCCAGTTGCTTTCCAATGTCAGCACACAGGGTGCGGATATAGGTTCCGGCAGAACACGATACTTCTAAATGGATTAACGGCAAATTTATTTCAAGGATTTTTATTTTGAAAATATGAATCCGCCGGGCCGGTTTTTGGACCGGTCGACCCTGCCGGGCCAATTTGTATAAAGGTGTTCCTTTGTGTTTAAGTGCCGAAAAAATCGGCGGTTGCTGTTCAATCGATCCGACAAAGTGTTGAACAATGGATCGAATCTTCGCTTCCGCAAAGCCGGTCACCGTCCTGGTGGCGATGACGGTGCCGGTCGAATCCTGGGTATCGGTTTCGACCCCCAGCTTAAGGCTGGCAGCGTAAGTCTTGTTGCCGGCCAGCAGAAACCGGGCCAGTCGGGTTGCTTCATTTATGCAGCAAACCAGCACCCCTTCTGCGAAGGGATCCAGGGTCCCGGTATGGCCTGCTTTTTTAGCGTTCAGCAGGCGTTTCACCTTGGCGACGACCTGTGCAGAAGACATATTCGGCGGTTTGTCGACAACGAGTATCCCGCTGTGGTGCTGAGCCTGCATGAAATTTTCTTTTCTTGTGCAGTTTACGACCGCGATTGTTGTAGGCTTAAACCGGTCTTTTTAAAGGTTATCTGCCAGCTGAATAATTTTTTCCTTCAGCGCCACCAAAGTCGATTCAATTTGAAATCCCGCGGCACTCGTGTGACCGCCGCCCCCGAATTTATTGGCAATTTTGGCAACATCCACGCTGCTGTCGGATCGCAAACTGACATGGTACCGATTCATATTGGTAAATTTACCGGCCCCGTTTTTTATTTCGTGAATCAGCGCGGCAACCCTAACATCTTCGATGCGACGGGCATAATTGATCAAACCATCTATATCCTCGGTGCTTGTTCCGGTTGAATTGAGCATACTTCGGCTGATGGTCATCAAGGACAATTTGCCATTTTCTGAAATTTCAATCGAGTTCAATGCCAAATTCAACAGCTTGATGCGGCCCAAAGAATATGTTCCAAAGACGCGTTGCGCCACAGTATAGGGTTCGACACCGATGTCGATCATGGATTTGCTGATGGCAAAGGCGGCCGGATTTGTGTTTGAAAACCGAAAAGAGCCGGTATCGGTTAAAATTCCCAGGTAAATTGCAGTTGCAATGGCCTTGTCAAAGGGGATCTCGAGCGCCTTGATCAATCGATAAATGATTTCAGCCGTGGCGCAGGCATCGGTATCGATAAGCTGCAGGTCCCCGAAGCCGGTGTTGGAAACGTGATGATCGATGTTAACGACAATCGGTATCTGCTCAACAACCGAACTGTCCTCGCCAACTCTTGCAATATCGCCACAATCAAGAACGATGGCCAGATCATATTCTTCAGCTTCTTTGATCTGCCTTACAATACCCTCAACGCCGGGCAAAAATCGGTAAACCGCAGGTATGGGGCTTGAATTAAACAGGGTTATGGTTTTATCCAATTTGTTCAATGCCAATCCCAGGGCAACCAGTGAGCCGAGACAATCTCCATCAGGTTCAGCATGGGATGCGACTAAAATTCGCTCACGGCTTTTAATGAGTTGTAGAATCTGTTCCATTGGGCTCTTTGGTTAATTTGATCAACCGATCAATATGCGCACCATACTCTATGGATGCATCGTAGAAAAATTTTATATCCGGCATATATTTGAGGTCCAGCTCGTGCGCCAAGATTCGTTTAATGTATCCGCGCGCACTGTTGAATCCTTTGATGGCCGCATCTTTTTCATGTTCACCATCAGGCGTCGTGAAATAAATGCGGGCCAGCTTTAAATCACGCGAAACATCTACGCCGGTAATGGTGGCCATCTTTAACCTTGGGTCTTTGATATCTTTTTGCAATATCTCGGATAGAACTTTTTGGATCAATCCGCCGACCCGGTCTGATCGTGCAAAGGGGATCATAAATGAATGATTTCTATATCGGTGTCAATAATTTCCGCCAGGCCGAGCTCATCGGCCAGATTAATGATCTTGTCGAGCTTCGAGTTAATAAAGGCCTTATCGTTGCCCACCATCGAAAAACCGATTTCAGCGCGCTGGTAGACATCGTTAGATCCGACTTCGGCCACCGATGCATTGAAGTTGTTGCTCAGCCGGCTGACGATCGCTCGAACCACTTTTCGTTTACCCTTCAAAGAGCGGCAGTCATGCAATCGAAAGGTGATCGTTCCAATTCCTACGACCATGGTCGTTATTCGTTATTCGTTATTGGTTATTGGTTTTCGGTTATTTGTTACCTGTGATTCAATCTTCAACACTGCCTGCGAATAACGAATAACAAATAACTATTAACTACTCCAGTTCGGGTCTTATCTCCTTGAAATAATAACAGTCAATCGTGTCGCCGACTTTGATATCGTTGAAATGCTCGATGCCGATGCCGCATTCATATCCGGCCTGGACTTCTTTGACATCATCTTTAAAGCGACGCAGCGAAGAATTTTTGCCTTCAAACACCACAACACCGTCCCTCAGAAGGCGCAAGTTCTGACCGCGTTCGATTTTGCCATCCGTTACATAACAGCCGGCAATATTGCCAATTTTGGGGATCTGGAAAACTTCGCGAACTTCTGCCGTGCCCAGTATATGTTCCTCAAATGTGGATGCCATCATACCGGCCATCGCGCTTTTGACATCTTTGATGACGTCATAGATGACGCTGTAAAAACGCATGTCCACGTTTTCCTCATTTGCCAGTGCCTGGATCTTGGGCGTGGGTCGGACGTTGAAACCGATGATAATGGCATTTGAAACAGCTGCCAGTGAAATATCGGACTCAGCGATCGTGCCGCTGGCGGAATGAACAACGTTAACGTTGACCTCATCATTGGAAAGCTTTGTGAGTGAGTCGTATAAGGCTTCGATTGAACCGTGAACATCGGCTTTGATGATAAGGTTCAAATCCTTGACTTCACCGGCCTGCATGCGCTCGTAAAGTTTATCGAGGCTCATGCGGCTCGACTGTGCCAGCTCTTTAGACCTTTGTTTCTGCTGTCGATGCTCGCTGACCTGCTTGGCATTTCTTTCATCTTTCAATGCAAAAAATTCATCACCGGCCATGGGCACGCCGGATAAGCCAACGATTTCCACCGGTATGGATGGTCCGGCGGATTCAATCTGATTGCCGCGATCATCGAGCATCGCGCGGATCCTACCGTAATGCATGCCGCACACGACCGGCTCGCTCGCCTTCAGCGTGCCGTCTTTGACCAGAACAGTTGCAATGGGTCCCCGGCCTGAGTCGATTTTTGCTTCGACAACATGACCGGTGGCCAGTTTGTCCGGGTTGGCTTTGAGCTCCAGGACTTCAGCTTGAAGCGAAATCATTTCGAGCAGTTCGTCAATTCCTTCCGCCTCTTTGGCGGATACTTTGACATAAATCGTATCTCCTCCCCACTCTTCAGGGGTCAATCCAATTTCAGCCAGTTCCCTTTGCACTTTATCGGGGTCGGCATTTTGTTTGTCGATTTTATTGATGGCCACGATGATGGGCACGTCAGCTGCTCTGGCATGATTGATCGCCTCGGTGGTCTGCGGCATGACACCATCATCGGCAGCAACGACCAGAACCACAATGTCGGTCACCTGGGCCCCTCTTGCTCTCATCGCCGTGAAAGCCTCGTGGCCGGGCGTATCCAAGAAAGCGATTTGCCCCTTGTCCGTGTTGACCAGATAGGCGCCGATATGTTGCGTAATTCCGCCGGCCTCCATTTCCGAAACCCGCGATTTTCGAATGACATCGAGCAAAGATGTTTTGCCGTGATCAACATGCCCCATAATGGTCACAACCGGCGGACGTGGCTGCAGTTTGGCGGGATCATCGGTTTCTTGTTTTATCAGGGCCTCTTCTTCGAAGCTGGCGCGTTCCACCTCATATTCAAATTCGTTGGCAATCAGTGAGGCGGTATCAAAATCAACGGTTTGATTGACCGTTGCCATTGATCCCATTCCCATCATAAACTTAATGATCTCACTGGCTTTAATCCCCATGCGTTTAGCCAGTTCGGATAAAACAATGGCATCGTCAATTTTGATGCGCCGCTTGATCGCTTTGGCAACCGTTATCTGTGTTTTCTGTCCGCCAATGGGTTTTTTACCTTTGCCCAGTTTGCGTTGCTTGCGCGGGCGATAACCGGCGCCGTAAAGATCTTCGCCTTCGACCACCGCTTTTCTGCGAAAAGAGATTTTCTTTTTCAAAAACTTCTTGTCAACTTCAGATTCCTCTAACTGCTTTTTGCGTTTTCTTTTCTTTTTAGCGGAGGGCGCTAAATCCTCTGCCGGGGGTGGCGGTTCAACAACCGCTCTGCGGGCAGGCAATACTTCAACTTTTGCTTTCTGCGATGCCGCTTTTTTCTCTTTTAACGGTTTTTCCGGTGGCTTAACCGGCAGTTTGATGATTTTGGCTGAGGGTTCTTTCTTGCGCACTTTAGCGGGTTTGGGTGCTTCCTGTGCAGGCGGCGTTTCCTCAACTGCCGGTTCTCCTGCCGCGGCCGCCTCTGCGGCTTCCTCAGCCGCCTCTTCCGTAACGGCTTTTTGATCGACTTCTTCTGTTACCTGTTCATTCTGGGCCACAGCCGCATCGATGTCGTTGGCAGTCTCCTCTGGGGACTCGACGGCTTCAACCGTAACCTTTTTTCGACGCCGGCGAATAACCGTCGGCTTGACCCGTGTTTCTTCAACGGTTTCCTCTTTGCCGCCAAACAAAGAAGATTTGACTTTGGTAATGACTTCCTCTTCCAAAGCGCTCATATGGCTCTTGACTTCGATATCCAAGTCATTGAGCTTGGCAATCAGCACCTTGTTGGTCATGTTCAAATCTCTGGCAAGTTCGTACACTCTGAGCTTGGCCATTCTTTCCCCCGGAATTCTAGTTCTGAACCGGCTTGCGGCCGCTGTCTGGCGACCCCTTCCGGCGCTATCGTTATTGTTTCAATAACAGATCCATTAATGCTAAATGGACGATTTAATTTTAAGTTTGGTTCGAACGGTCTTCTGTCCTTGTTTCAGTGCTGTTCGTATCGTCACCGTCGCTTTTAACAGTGTCCGTCTCGGACATTTCAGGCGCGTCTTCGGCCGGTTGTTCGATATCCGCTGATGCAGTCGGCTGATCCGGCGCTTCCTCGTCTGAAGGCGCCTCTTCTTGGGTACCCTGCGCTTCGCCGCTATTGTTCTGGCTGACCGCTTCGGCCACTGCTTCTTCCATTTCTTCAGCCTGCTGGTCCGCTGTATCAGACGTTTCAGCTGCAGCATCGACGCCTGTGTCCTCGGTCGCAGCTGTTTCTTGGGTTTCGGATTTTTTGCTGCTGGTTTCTTCCTCTGATTCTTCAGCTTTCTCGGCTTCTTTGACGGCCTTTCGAGCGGCGGCAATCAGTTTTTGAGCGGTTTCTTCCCCGATTCCTCTGATTTGAATTAAGTCCTCCGGCGTGGCTTTGCTGACCTCTTCAGCTGAATAAAAACCCAATTCATAAAGCGCATCTGCCAGACTGATGCCAACGCCCGTTAACGCAACCAATGAATCATATCCGCTTTGCATGGCGATCGTGTATTTCGTTTCGCTTTTGACGTCCAGATTCCAACCGGTTAATTTCGAAGCCAGTCTGACATTTTGCCCTTTTTTGCCGATGGCAATCGACAAAAAATCATCGGGGACGATAACCTCCATGGTTTGATTGGCTTCATCAATGATCACGCGTGATATTTCGGCCGGTGCCAGCGCGTTACACACGAACTTGGCCGGATCGACATGCCATGGAATGATATCGATTTTCTCGCCCCTCAATTCCTGCACGACATTTTGCACCCGGCTGCCTTTCATGCCGACACAGGCACCCACGGGGTCGATATCGGAATTATTAGAGGCCACCGCAATTTTAGCCCGGATGCCCGGTTCGCGGGCAGCGCCCATAATGGTGACAATTGATTCCCTGATCTCAGGCACTTCAGTGCGAAACAGATGAATCAGAAAATTCGGATGGGTCCGTGACAGTATAATCTGCGGTCCGCGGGATTCGTGCAGAACATCTAAAATGTAAGCCCGGATTCGATCCCCCCGGCGATAGGTTTCTTTGGGCACCTGTTCGCGAACATGGACAATTCCTTCAGTTTGTCCCAGGTTGACAATGATGTCACCGCGATCAATACGTTGCACAATGCCGTTGATGGTTTCTCCTTTGCGATCGACAAAACTGGAATAAACGGCATCTTTTTCCGCATCTTTCATTTTCTGGATGATGACCTGTTTGGCTGATTGTGCTGCTATTCGGCCAAATGTGCTGGTATCCATTTTGGTGCCCAGACTATCGCCGATTTCGCATCCCGGGTCCAGCTTGCGGCCTTCTTCCAGACTGATTTCAAGCGCCGGCTCGGTCACCACTTCGGCGACATCCTTGAATTGAAAAACTTCGATCTCCCCGGAATCTTCGTTATATTGGACCTCTATATCCATTTTGCTGCCGAATTTCTTGCGCGCAGCCGATTTCAATGCCTCTTCCAGGGCTTTGATCAGCACCTTTCGTTCGATACCTTTATCCCGACTCACCTGCTCAACTACACGTTTGATATCTGAAATTTGCATCAGATTTCTCCATCAGCGTCGACAAGCCGCGCTTTGGCAATATGGCCAAAAGGGATGACGACGGTTTTTTCATTCGACGACAACGTTATCTGCTGGGCGGACGTACCGATAATCGTTCCGGTAAAATTTTTTTGATCATTAATCGGTTGTCGTGTTTTTATCTTTGCTTTACGTCCCTTAAAACGTTCATAATCCTTTAGCTTCGATAGGGGCCGCTCGGGTCCCGGCGATGTCACTTCCAGGGTGTAGGGCCCCATATCATCCAAATTCACATCGAGCAGATCATTTAGCTGGCGGCTGACGTTGACACAATCGTCGATGCGGACGCCTGCCGGCCGATCAATATACAGACGCAGGACCCTGCCGCCCGCTTCACGCTGGTATTCAATGTGCACGAGCTCCAGACCTTCACTGTCACACAGGGGTTCAACCAGCGACTCTATCTGCCTGATGAGCGCTTTCTCGTTTTTGGATCCGGATTTTTGGCTCCGGCTGTCTCTTTGTCTCGCTTTAAATTTATGTCGTTTTGATTTCACCGGATCTAATTAGCACAGCCTGAAAAAACAAAAAACGGGCTGACGCCCGTTTCCTTAACTTCAGGTAGACCTTTGACGTTGTGCGGTAAAAGTTATCAGTTCATGACACCGACCATAAGCTAATA
>JASFGN010000095.1:0-8313 GCA_050123735.1 Desulfobacterales bacterium
CTCATACTTGTCCAACAACTCCCGTAACTCCAACTCCACCAACTCGATTAACTCCTCATCATCAACCATGTCAGTCTTGTTTAAAAACACCACAATCCGCGGAACACCTACCTGGCGCGCCAATAAAATGTGCTCGCGCGTCTGGGGCATCGGACCATCATCTGCACCCACCACCAATATCGCACCGTCCATCTGCGCTGCGCCGGTGATCATGTTCTTAATGTAGTCCGCGTGACCCGGACAGTCCACATGCGCATAGTGACGATTGTCGGTCTGATACTCCACATGCGCAGTCGCGATGGTGATCCCGCGCTCTTTTTCCTCGGGCGCTTTGTCAATCTGATCAAACGGGATGAAATCCGCCAAGCCCTTTTTGCCTAAATGCTTGGTGATCGCCGCCGTCAGGGTCGTCTTACCATGATCTATGTGCCCTATGGTGCCTACATTTACATGCGGCTTGGTTCGCTCAAACTTCTCCTTCGACATCTTCTCATCCTCCCAATTAAACATGAACGGGCAGTATGCATAGCATGCTGTCCAATCGGTTCAAAGCTATGCAACCGGCCCATGGTGAGTTGGGTTTTTGCCTACCAGCGGAAATGGGCAAAAGCCTTATTGGCTTCAGCCATTTTATGGGTATCTTCTTTTTTCTTGACGGAAGCGCCTCTTTTGTTGGCTGCATCCAGTAACTCCGCGGCCAGCTTATTGGCCATATCTTTTTCCGGACGCTGGCGCGCGTAAGTAATTATCCATCGAATGCCTAAAGCGGTTCTGCGGGAGGGGCGTATTTCGGTTGGAACCTGATACGTTGAACCTCCCACGCGCCGGGACTTTACTTCAATCAAAGGCCGCACATTATCCACAGCTTGTTCAAACATCTTCAGCGGAGGTTCTTTGCTCTTTTTACCGATGACATCCAGCGCATCATACAGGGTTGACTCTGCCACGCTCTTTTTCCCATCACGCATAATACAGTTGACAAACTTGGCAACCAATACACTGTTATATTTGGAATCCGGGGTCGTATCGCGTTCCGGAATTTCTCTCCGTCTGGGCATATACTCGCTCTCCTGAGTGTCATTATTCGTTATCTGTTATTGGTTATTGGTACTTAGTTCTTTGTTATCAGTTATTAGGCAAATGATGTTTTCATCATCTAACGAATAACGCTTAACAATTAACCAATAACGATCATTATTTGGGTTTTTTGGCGCCGTACTTTGAACGCCCCTGTTTACGATCTTCGACGCCAAGGGTATCCAGCGTGCCACGAACAATATGATATCGAACGCCGGGCAGATCTTTGACGCGCCCGCCCCGCACTAAAACCACTGAGTGCTCCTGCAAATTATGTCCGATACCCGGAATATAGGCGGTAACCTCAACACCGGTGGTCAATCTCACCCGCGCAACTTTGCGCAACGCCGAATTGGGTTTTTTAGGGGTCGAGGTGTATACCCGCGTGCACACGCCGCGTTTTTGCGGTGCGCCTTTAAGTGCCGGCGTGGTTACCTTCTGTTTGACCGTCTTTCGGCCTTTGCGAACCAGTTGGTTGATCGTTGGCATAAGCTTGTGATTATCCTTTTGTCTTATCTATTTACAAATCTGGTAAAATGTCCGTACTTATACAGTAAACCGCTTATTGTCAAGCATTTTGTTGCAAAAATCGCTTAAAAAACCCTCCATTTCACTCAGCCATTTGAACTGAAACATCACCGTAATCTTTGAGCCCTGTTCCGGCCGGAATCAGACGACCCATAATAACGTTTTCTTTCAGACCTCTTAGATCATCCACCATTCCGGCGACACTTGCATCTGTCAGAACTTTGGTGGTTTCCTGAAATGAAGCGGCTGAAATGAAACTGTCGGTGCTCAGGGATGCTTTGGTAATTCCCAGAATCAGCGGCTCGGCGGTAGCCGGTTTGCCGCCTTTTTCAATCACCGCTTTATTGGCTTCCTCAAATTTGATGCGATCCACCTGTTCCTCGTTGATAAAGTCCGTATCCCCCACATTCAATATCTTCACTCGCCGCATCATCTGCCGGACAATGACCTCGATGTGCTTGTCATTGATGCGCACACCCTGCAGACGGTAGACTTCCTGAACTTCGTCGACCAGGTAACGCGCCAGGGCGACTTCACCCTTGATGCTCAGGATATCCTGCGGAACTGCCGAGCCGCCAATCAGCGGTTCACCGGCACGGATATAGTCGCCTTCATATACATTAATATGTTTGCCCCGTGGAATCAGGTATTCTTTTTTATCGCCAACATCCACCGGTGTGATGGTGACCTTTTGTTTGCCTTTTTTGGTGCTTTTGGCGATCGACACATAACCATCGATTTCACTCAGTACCGCTACTTCTTTAGGTTTGCGAACCTCAAAAAGCTCTGCCACCCGGGGCAGGCCGCCGGTGATATCTTTGGTTTTGGTTGTGGCCCTGGGCAATTTGGCAACCACATCACCGGCTTTGACCGCATCGGCCTCCTCAACCAGAAGGATGGCGTTGACCGGTAAAATATAGCGAGCCATTGCCGATGATCCGGGAAGCTTGGCAGTCTTGTTATCTTTGTCTTTAATTGATATCCGCGGTCGCTCGTCGCCGCTTCTGGATTCGATGACGGTCTTGCTCGATTTTCCGGTAATGGGGTCTACTTTTTCCTGCATGGTCTGACCGGCAATAATGTCACCGAACTTTACGGTGCCGTTAACCTCGGCGATGATCGGCGTGGTAAAAGGATCCCATGTTGCCAGCAGATCACCGGCTTTGACGGTACCGCCGTCTTTAACATTTAAGTGCGCCCCATAAATGACCGGAAAGGCTTCAAGCTCACGCCCCGTTTTGCTCATAATGGTGAACTTGCCGCCGCGACGGTTCATAACCACCAGCTGACCTTCGGAATTACTGGCCACATTGAGATCGACATACTTAATGGTGCCGTCTGTGCGCGCCCTAATATCCGCCTGCTCCACGCGCCGACTGGCCGTACCGCCGATATGAAATGTGCGCATGGTCAGCTGGGTACCGGGCTCACCGATGGACTGCGCTGCCAGAATCCCAACGGCCTGACCAATTTCGACAGGTCGTCCATGCGCCAGATCGCGTCCGTAGCACTTGCTGCATACACCTCTTTTGGCTTTACAGGTCAAAACCGACCGTATCTTGATATTGGTAATGCCTGTTTCTTCAATTTTCTGAACCGCGGCTTCATCAATATCATCACCATTTTTAGCCACAATTTCATCGGTGTAGGGATCATGAATGTCTTCCAGCAAGGTTCGTCCTAAAATGCGCTCGCCCAGACGCTGAATGATCTCACCACCTTCCATCAGCGGTTCGACCTCAACCCCCAGGGTTGTGCCGCAATCCATTTCGGTGACCACACAGTCCTGAGCGACATCGGCAAGCCGCCGGGTCAGATAACCGGAATTGGCGGTTTTCAAGGCTGTATCGGCCAGGCCTTTGCGGGCGCCGTGTGTTGAAATAAAATACTGCAGTACCGACAGCCCCTCTCGGAAATTAGCACTAATGGGTGTTTCAATAATCTCACCGGACGGTTTGGCCATCAGCCCCCGCATCCCGGCAAGCTGTCGCATCTGATCTTTGCTGCCTCGCGCACCGGAATCTGCCATCATAAAAATCGGATTGAAACTTTCAGCATATTCCTGCTTCTTTTTCTTGGATTTTGCCGACTTGCTGCTTTTATCCACTGCAGGCTCCAGTTTCATGGCCTCCATCATCTCATTGGCGACATCATCGGTTGCTTTGGCCCAGATATCGACGACCTTATTATACTTTTCTCCCTGGGTGATCAGACCCTCCGTATATTGACGCCCGATCTCTGAAACCTGGTCCTCGGCCTTTTTTAAGATATCCCATTTGGCCGATGGTATGATCATATCGTCGATCGCAATGGACAGCCCGCCCTGGGTGGAATATTTGTAACCGACATCTTTGAGCCGATCCGAAAGAATAACGGTGGCTTTGGGCCCCAGATGCCGATAAACATAATCCACCAGCCGGCGCAGCATTTTTTTGTCCATCACCTCATTGACAATGTCAAAGGGGATGGCCGGATCCTTGGAAATGATTTCGAAAATATGATAGGCATTATCGGCATAGATGATGTCACTGGTGCTGCCGGCCTTGAGCGAAAATAAGGTCTCAATATCAGCTTCGCGACTAGCAAATACACTGCGAAATTCATTGAAGCTGAGTTTTCCGATCAACCCTTTGTTTTCCGCGTCCGGGCTCTGTGAATATTTTTTGACGAGATTGGAGAACTTTCGACCGGCATTGATCTGTTCGATAACTTCGGCGGCATCTTCTTCGGTTTCAATCTGGATGTGGGCCAACTCCAAAATATCCACCTGGGGAATAATCTCCCACAAAAGCACCCGTCCAACAGTTGTTTCATACCGTTGCCCGTGCATACGAACCGTAATTTTGGCATGCAAATCAAGTTCTTTAGCATCAAAGGCAGTCTGAACCTCTTCGACATTTGCGAAAATTTTGCCTTCACCTTTGCGATTGTCGACACCCCGGGTCATATAATAGGTGCCCAGCACAATATCCTGACTCGGTACAATAATCGGGCTTCCGTTGGCCGGTGATAGGATGTTGTTACTCGAAAGCATCAAAACCCGGGCCTCGATCTGGGATTCAACCGAAAGCGGAACATGCACGGCCATTTGATCGCCGTCAAAGTCTGCGTTGAAGGCCGTACACACAAGCGGATGCAGCTGAATTGCTTTTCCTTCTATTAAAATCGGCTCAAAGGCCTGAATACCGAGCCGGTGCAGTGTGGGCGCGCGGTTCAGCAATACCGGATATTCCTTGACCACCTCATCCAGCGTGTCCCACACTTCCGGTATTTCGCGTTCCACCATTTTCTTGGCGCTTTTTACGGTGGAAACAAAGCCTTTCTGCTCCAGTCGGAAATAAACAAAGGGTTTAAACAACTCGAGCGCCATTTTTTTCGGCAACCCGCACTGGTGCAACCTTAAATCCGGTCCGACGGTGATAACGGTACGACCCGAATAATCGACGCGCTTACCCAGCAGGTTTTGCCGAAATCGGCCCTGCTTGCCCTTTAGTGTGTCACTCAGTGATTTTAAAGGCCGCTTGTTGGTCCCGGTGATAACCCGGCCGTGCCGCCCGTTGTCAAACAGAACGTCAACGGATTCCTGAAGCATCCGTTTTTCATTGCGCACGATAATTTCCGGAGCCTTCAGATCGATCAAGCGCTTTAAGCGGTTGTTGCGATTGATTACGCGACGATACAGATCATTGAGGTCGGATGTCGCAAAACGGCCACCCTCCAAGGGCACCAGCGGTCGCAGGTCGGGTGGGAGGACCGGAATGACATCCATAATCATCCAGATCGGATCAACGCCGGACTTGCGGAAGGCATCAACAATCTTCAGCCGTTTGGACAGCTTCTGTCGCTTGGCAACGGAACCCGTCGCTTTGATATCGGCTTTAAGCTCGGCGTAGAGCTCCTCCAGATTAATGGTTTGCAGCAGTTTCTGAACGGCTTCTGCTCCAATGCCGGCCTCGAACTTGGGACCATATTCTTCCAGAGCCTCCATGTATTTTTCATCTGAAAGCAACTGTCCTTTGGTCAGGGGCGTATTTTTGGGATCCAGTACGATGTAGCTATCAAAATAGAGCACCTTTTCCATGTTCTTTAAGGTTAGATCCAGCAAGTTGCCAATTTTACTGGGCAGGCTCTTTAAAAACCAAATATGTGAGACCGGCGTGGCCAACTCGATGTGCGCCATCCGCTCACGTCGTACTTTGGATTGAATGACTTCGACGCCACATTTTTCGCAAATAACGCCCCGGTGCTTCATGCGCTTGTATTTACCACAATTGCACTCATAATCTTTGGTGGGTCCAAAAATTTTAGCACAAAACAGTCCATCGCGCTCGGGCTTAAAGGTGCGGTAATTGATGGTTTCCGGCTTTTTGATCTCCCCATGCGACCATTTCCTGATTTGTTCCGGCGAAGCCAGCGCGATTCGGATACCGAAGTACTTTCGCGGATCCGTCGGTTTGGCAAAAAAATCATATAGAGTTTCCATTGTGATTTCCTATAATTTTTTGGTTGAGTTGAAAATCTAACCCCCCAATATGGTCAAAGTTATGATGAACTTTTAGCTTCCAGCTCGCTTTCTTCCAGAAGCGCAATGTCCAGCCCCAGGGCCTGTAATTCCTTGGTCATAACCCGGAAAGATTCAGGAATCCCGGGTTCCAGAACATTTTGACCTTTAACGATTTTCTCATACATGCGCGTTCGGCCGGCCATGTCGTCGGACTTTACCGTCAAAAATTCCTGCAGGGCATATGCCGCCCCGTATGCTTCCATTGCCCAAACTTCCATTTCTCCCAGACGCTGGCCGCCGAACTGGGCTTTCCCGCCCAGCGGTTGTTGGGTTACCAGCGAATACGGACCAATTGAACGGGCATGAATTTTATCGTCGACAAGGTGATGCAATTTCATCACGTACATGGTCCCCACAGTGACCTTATCATCAAATGGCTCACCGCTGCGGCCGTCGAAAAGAATTGCCTGACCGCTTTCATCCAGTCCGGCTTCTTTTAACAACGCTTTTATTTCGTCTTCTTTAGCACCATCAAAAACCGGCGTGGCCATATGGACGCCCTGATTATAAAAACAGGCAAAATCGGCCAGCTGCTTGTCGTCCAAACTGTCAATTGCTTTTCGCTGCCCAGGAATTGTAAAAATTTTCTTCATTTTGTCGCGCAACGCTTTGTATTTTTGTTCCTGAACCAGCGTATTCAACTGATCACCAAGACCCTTGGCAGCCAGGCCCAAATGGATTTCCAATATCTGGCCGACATTCATTCGCGACGGAACGCCCAGCGGATTGAGCACCATGTCCACCGGTGTACCGTCTTCGAAATAAGGCAGGTCCTCAATTGGCAGAATCCGGGAGACAACCCCTTTGTTGCCGTGACGGCCGGCCATCTTGTCTCCCACCGACAGTTTGCGTTTCATAGCCACATACACTTTAACCATCTTGATCACACCCGGTGGAAGATCATCTCCTTTCTCATATCGACTGACCTGTTGTTCGAAAGCCAAGCGACACAGTTCGCGTTGGTCTCGATAGCGCTCCAGGATTTCATGAACCTGTTGACTGACTTTAGGATCTTTGAGAACAAGGCCTTCCAGCTGAGCCAAAGGAATCTCAGTTAACATATCATTGGATATCTTGGCACCGTTTTCAATGTAGACTTTCTTGCCTTTTTTCAACGCAGCCATGGCCTTTTTGCCGATCAGCAAATCCGCCAGCTGGGTTCGCACCACTTCTTCGATCACCGCCAGCTCATCGTCACGATCTTTTTCAAGAGATGCAATCTCTTCATCTTCGATCAGCCGTGTGCGGTCATCTTTATCAATTCCCCGTCTGGAAAATACTTTAGCGTCAATGACGATTCCCTGAACACCCGGCGGCACTCGCAAAGACGTATCTTTGACATCACCGGCTTTTTCTCCAAAAATCGCTCGCAGCAGTTTTTCTTCCGGGGAAAGCTGGGTTTCTCCTTTGGGTGTAATTTTACCCACAAGAATGTCACCCTGTTGCACCTCGGCGCCCAGATGAATGATACCGCTGTCATCCAGATTTTTTAAGGCCTCTTCACCCACATTGGGAATGTCACGCGTAATTTCTTCTTTACCCAGTTTGGTGTCTCGGGCAACGACTTCAAATTCCTCTATATGAACCGAAGTGTAAACACCGTCGCGCACCAGTCGTTCACTGACCAGAATCGAATCCTCAAAATTGTAACCGCCCCAGGGCATAAAGGCCACGGTGACATTTTTCCCCAGGGCCAGCTCGCCCTGATCGGTTGCCGGACCATCGGCAATGATCTGACCGGCCTCAACAAACTCGCCTTTGCGCACGATGGGACGGTGGTTAAAACAGGTGTTCTGATTGGATCGAATGAACTTTGACAGATTATAAATGGTTACGTCTTTTTCAGAGGGCGTGTCTGTCGGATGGTGCTTTAAAACAATCCGAGAAGCATCAACGTGAACCACTTCAGCATCCCGCTTAGCCACAACAGCAACGCCGGAATCGCGGGCCACGACGCCTTCGATTCCGGTTCCAACCAGAGGCGCGGAGTTGATCAGCAGCGGCACCGCCTGGCGTTGCATGTTTGAACCCATCAGCGCCCGGTTGGCATCATCGTTTTCCAGAAAGGGAATTAGTGAGGCCGAAACGCTCACCAGCTGATTGGGCGAAATATCCATCAGGTCAATTTTTTCTTTTTCCACCAT
>JASFGN010000096.1:0-8241 GCA_050123735.1 Desulfobacterales bacterium
GTTTTTAATTCAGGGCTTAAATGCCCATGACATTTTTCCCGATTGGATCGCATTGAACAATGGCACGACCCATGGCATCGAAGCCAGCGATCAGGGCATACAAATCGATCTGACTGCTCGCATTCATGAAGCCTTAACCGAATATCACGTTTCCGGCGCTCAACACGGTACTTCCGGCAACAATTCGGATCGATTGCGTGAAATCGCAGACCGCACCAGAACCACCAAAGCAAACGTGGCAACAGCTCTGCAAATGATTTCGTGGGGCCTGGAGGTCAATGATTACGGCAATGCCATCCTGGATGCCGAGGGCAACTTTAAAAAAATAAAAGACGCCGGCGTGACTGAGTCAATATGGTCCGAAATGCAGGCCTACGCCAAGGCCCAGGGGTACAAGGGGGGCAATTTTAAAAAACTAAATTTGCCTTTTGAGAACAAACTGCTCGGTCAACCAAAAGCGACGCGCGAACGCATGATACAGCGCGTCGAGGATTTTGCCTACAATATGATGGTCAAAGTCTTCAATGCTGAAAATACGGCAGCATTAGCCATTGAAGCCATTCTGGATACCGGATCCTACGACTGCGGTCCGAAAGCAACGCGCATTGAAGATCCCCAGAGCTGGACGCCCGACCGCATCAAAGAGCGCGCTGCTCAAATGGATAGCGACAAGGGACCCGCCGGCGATTTTGAAGATTAGTACAGTCGATTGCCGGTGTCATCGCTTTTAAACGGATCGCCGGCAGGGTGTGATGCGATTTGTACGATCGAATGAGATTCAATCGAATCCGCGGGTTTTCTGCGAATTTGAGCCTGCCAGGCGCAAAGCCTCCCTTTTTAATATTTATAATAATTACATACTATTATAAAATTATCTGCTTATCCTTGAGCATTTTTCCCTAAAGTTAACAGACAGCACGCCGATAAAGAAGACTGGGAGAAAGTATTTTATGCTGGTATCCAGTTATCAGATTCACAATGTGTTAAATGCTTACAGCAAGCAGCTTAGCCAGGACCGATCCACGCAGAAGCAGGCGGCCGGATCTAAGAAGCAGCTCTCCGATCAAATTCAGCTGTCGACCGAGGGCAAGCGCCGTGCTATGATCGAAAAAGTCGCCAAGGATATCCTGAGCAAAATTTCCGGTTATGGTGCCGACGGTCAAATCAAAGACCCTGACCAAGTCAACTCTGCGGGCCATGAACGAAAAACGATTGCATCCGATAACAAAAAGGAAACAGCGTTTGTATTTAACGTCATCGACGATCTAAACCAAAAAACAACGACCGCGCTATCCGTCAAAGACACGAATTTTCTGATCAGCCGGGTCGAGCAGCTTGCAAAAGATGCGGTCGATAAGGATGCTGCCACTTAGCAATGCGCAGCAAAATATATGAGTCAGAAGGGCTCATTTAAAAAAAGGAGGACACCATGCTGGATGCTATTGGAGACGCCGCCATGCAGCAAACGGTGCGCGCAAACTATGACAGTGAGATACACGACCAGGAGCTCGCAGTTAAAAAAAGTGCTGAAGTCAGAAAGAAAAGGCCCGTTGAAAAAACGGAAAACAGCACAAAATCCGAACAGAATCTAAAAAAGGAAGAGGAAACCCGAAGAAAAAATGCTTTCGAGGACGGCCACATTATCGTTGAAGAATATAACGAAAACGGGGAAATCGTTCGTAAAACGCCCCCCGGCTATGTGCTGTCAAACGAAATGGCATAATCAAGGAGTTCGGGAAATTACATAACGTAAAGATGTATTTTCTCCGATCGCCAGACTGTATCTGATACCCGCCCATCGATGAGCTGCGCGCAAACTATTGCCGTATCCACTCACTACCTGTTTTTTCTGCCTCGACGTTGCGCGTAAATTCTACCAGGTCTTGCGAATTTTGACCCCGCTTTCAGCCAGATAGGACTTGATCTCAGTTATGGTGTACGTTCCATAGTGAACCATGGAAGCAATCAGAGCGGCATCGGCCCTGGCAAGCGTCAGGACATCCCGCAAATGCTCGGGAGTGCCGGCACCCCCGGATGCGATCACCGGAATATGCACATTTTCAGATATCAACCGCGTTAAATTTAATTCGTAGCCATCCCTGGTGCCATCGGCATCAATGGAATTCAGGCAAATCTCCCCGGCCCCCAGCTTTTGGGCTTCAATCGCCCAGTCTAAGGCATCTATTTTCATGGGCGTTCGGCCACCGTTGATAAAAATTTCGTAGCCCGAAGGGATGTGTTTGCTTTTTCCGACAAATTTTGCATCCATCCCCAGAACGATGCATTGATTGCCGAATGCTTCAGCCCCCTGTGCGATGATCGCCGGATTTTTAACCGCCGCAGTGTTGACGCTGACCTTTTCGGCACCGGCCAAAAGCACATTGCGCATATCGGCCACGGTTCGAATGCCGCCCCCTACCGAAAAGGGAATAAATATCGTCTCTGCCACCTGCCGCACCACATCCAACATAATATCGCGTTTCTCGTATGAAGCCGTGATGTCATAAAATACAATTTCATCGGCTCCAGCTTCGTAATAAAGCCGGGCCATATCCACCGGATCGCCAATGTCAACATTATCTTTGAACTTTACGCCCTTGGTGGTCTTGCCCTCACGCACATCCAGACACGGTATGATTCGCTTACTCAGCATCATTCAGTCTCTTAACAGTAAAGATTCTAGGCCATTGACAAATCCATCGGTTTCCAAAACGTATTGGAGCTTGTCCACAATTGGAATAGTGGAATAATGGAAGCGCTTAAAGAACCGCGCTATGGGTTCCATCTGCAAAAGTTATCCAGTATCTTCAACCCCGCCGGGCCGCTTTTTTCGAGATGAAACTGCGTCGCGAATAGATTGTTAAAGCCGACAATGGATGCAAATGTGATCCCGTAATTCGTAACGGCAATCACACAATCCGGATTCTGCGGCTCCGGGTAATAGCTGTGCACAAAATAAAATTCATCCGATGCGTTCAGGCCGGATAATAGCGGGTGTGCTTTTTTGATATCCAGACCGTTCCATCCCATATGAGGGATCTTTAGCTTTTGGCCGTCCTCGGATCGATTGTCAGGCGAAAAACTGCGCACGGTTCCATCTATAATCCCCAGACAGGCAGTGTCATTTTCCTCGCTATGCGAAAGGATAATTTGCGAACCGATGCAAATACCCAGGACCGGTTTTCCAGCAGCCAGCGCTGCTTTAATCGCCCGATCCAAACCATAGCGCTGCAGACTTTGCATCGCTGCCCCGGCAGCACCTACCCCCGGGAAGATGATGCGTTCCGCCGCTTCAATCTCAGCTTTTTCCTTGGTGACCATGCAGTCAATGCCCAGGTGCGAAACGGCACGCTGCACACTGGTCAAGTTGCCGGCATCATAATCAATGATTGCAATCATCTTATTTTGTGGGCTCCCCTTCTGTTATCTTTCGGAAGCGCCTTTCAAAGGCCTTAACGGCTCCGGAAAGGGCGGTTTCGGGGTGAATTTTTAGCAATTGCGCCAGATATACCAGGGAAAACATAAAGTTTCCGAAATCATCCGGCAGCCGCACTGTGTCATTGCTTTCAACGGCGTGCTTTAAACGATCGAATCCAGATTCCAGCTCAGCCAACAGGCTTTTACGATTTTTGCGGTCAAAACCGGATCGGGACGTCCGCTCGACCAACTGGTAAGCGCGCATCAGGGCGGGCATGTTTCTGGGCACAGAATCGATAATGGACTCAGGTGCGCTCTTCTTTTTCTCGTTCTGCTTTATTTTCTGCCAATTTTGCCTGATCTCTTCGGTATTCTCAACCTTAGCGACACCAAAAACATGGGGATGACGTCTGATCATTTTGGCGGTGATAGCGCCAGCAACATCATCAATCGAAAAGTCGCCCTTTTCCTGAAACAGGTGTGTGATGAAAACGATATGGAATAACACATCCCCCAATTCTTCTTTGACAGCGACAGCATGCTCAGATTCGATGGCGTCGGCAAGTTCGTAGATCTCCTCCAATAAGTAGACCAGCATCGTTGAAGGTGTTTGCTTTTGGTCCCAGGGGCAACCCTCTTCCCCTCGCAAGGATTCAACCAGGGCAATCAGTTTTTTGAGTGGATTCCCGGCCGATTTTATTTTTGAATTTTCCACGCTTTTTTGAATTCGTCGAGTTTCGTAAAAAAGTCTTTTTTCAAATCATCGGATGCGAGGCCGACCATTTTTTCAGAAATCCAGATGACATGCGGGGCGAGAATGGATTGTTTGATGAGCGGCGTGCCTTTAGAGAGAAAGGTGGTGAGAATGATAAACATGACCGTTACGATTAAAACACCTTTGATGAGTCCAAACCCGACACCACAGATGCGATCGATCCATCCTAAAAAGGCGACATTCAATAAATACTTGATGACAACTCCCAGAATGCTGATCACGATGAGAATTCCACAAAAAATGATCAAAAAACTCAATATGTTCAGATATGATTGGTCCTTTACGATGCCGCTAAGCAATTTGGCTGCCATCGGATAATAAGAATAGGCGGCATAAAAGCCCCCCAGGACGCCTATAACGGACGACACCTCCTTGACCAGTCCTCGAAAAAGGCCTCGGATGATACTGTAACTAAGCACAATTATGATAAATATATCAAAAGGATTCATTTAATCACATAAAAGGCAAGCGATTCAAAACGCTTTCAAAGTACATGGTATGCACCATCTGCCCGGATGGCATGCGGTCATTTCTTTGCCTTTGTGGGCATCCGCCGGTTGAACTAACAGAGCCAATATGGGGAGTCAAGGTATTTTTATCGACCCGGAGCAAGCTATGATTTGTAATTTGCGCCAGTTCGGTCTACAATTAGAATTTGAAACTAGCTTGCATTCTTTTTAGGTTGTGATAGGAAATAGAGCCCGCCATCAAAACGGCGAATCTGTGGTGCGGCTGATCACAGGATGATGATCCTGGTGGCATACAATTTTAAATGAAGACACTGCCAGAAAACAAACAGACCACGGTCGAATTTTCCGATATCGAACTGGCCCGACAGTTGTTCGGCGAGCACAATCGCCATTTGCAACAGATTGCCGCTGCAACCGATACGACTGTGAACGCCAGAGGCAGTACGGTATTTATTGAAGGTGAATCCATTGCCACCCGTCTGGCCCATAATGTTCTTGAACAGCTTTACAGCATCTTAAAAGCGGGGTATCCTGTACACGCCAACGATATTGATTACGCCGTAAGGGTGCTCAGCGCAAATGACCGCGCCGATCTTAAAAAAATCTTTCTGGATACGGTTTTCATCACCTCAAAAAAAACGACGATAAGCCCCAAAAGTCCGGCTCAGAAGGAATATATTGATGCCATGCGCAAATATGATATTGTTTTCGGAATCGGACCCGCCGGCACAGGAAAAACGTATCTGGCGATGGCCATGGCGGTATCAGCCCTGACGAAGGGCATTGTCGATCGCATTATTCTGACGCGTCCGGCAGTCGAAGCCGGCGAGGAATTGGGATTTTTACCCGGTGATCTGGCAGAGAAGGTCGATCCCTATTTAAGACCCCTGTATGACGCCCTGCACGACATGATTCGCTTCGAGAAAGTCACGAATTTGATGCAGAAAGGGGCCATTGAGGTTGCGCCGATTGCCTTCATGCGCGGGCGAACGTTAAATGCTTCCTTTATCATTCTGGATGAGGCTCAAAACACAACTCCTGAACAGATGAAAATGTTTCTGACCCGCATCGGGTTTAATTCTAAAGCGGTCATCACCGGAGACATCACCCAGATAGATCTTCCGACAGAAAAAACATCGGGCTTGATTCAGGCAAAAAATATTTTACAAGGAATTGAAGGTCTTAAATTTGTCTTTTTCTCAAAAATAGACGTGGTTCGACACCGACTTGTCCAGGACATTATCGATGCCTACGAACAATTAGACGCCAAAAAGGAAAACGAGAAGACCTATAGCAAAAGAACCCCATCGGAAAATCCGCGCTCTGAAAATGCCTGAGTTCCCGCTCATCCGCACAAGGGGTGGCTTGAATTTTGCCGCCACAGGCGGTAATAGAAAGGGACATGAGGTGTCCTGATGGTTTCAGTACGAAGAATCCGATCGCGCCTGTAGAGTAAATTCGGCATTTGTTCGTCTTTTGGCGTTGCAGGCACCGCTTGGAAAAGGCTTTAACGCTTGCCGGCAGCACCGGCGGAATAACCATGAACTTCCATAAAAGCAAGGAATCGATCAACAAACTCCTGGATAACAACACCCGCATCCGTTGGGGAATTCTGGTGTTGTTTGTGATCCTATTTATTATCATTTTATACCCAAGTCTGGTCATTACCCGGCACCAGTATAATTTGGGAGATGTGGTCGAACGGGATATCAAGGCATCCCGCGATTTTTTCATCGAAGACCAAGCTGTCACCGAAAAAAATCGCCAGCAAACCATGGCAGAGGTGCTCACGGTTTACGATTTTGATGCCAATCTGGCCACAACCCTGATGCGCAATGTGACGCAGGCATTTGATGATCTGAGGACCGCCATCGAGTCAACCCAAGACAGCTTGCTGCAAGAGACAGGAGAGGCGTCTGATCCAAACCACATCTTGCTCGGCGATGCCAAGCCATCAGAGCAGGCATTAATCCGCGAAAAACAGCCACAATTTGAAGAAACCATCGGCATCCGGGTCAGCACGGGTGCTTACCAGGCTCTTGCTAAAGAAGGGTTTTCCAGCGACGTTGCTGATCTCATTGTCAAAATTCTAAACGCTATTTTATCGACGGGTGTCGTCACCAACAAAGAAATCCTGCTAAAGGAACTGGATAAAGGTATCATTCTGAGGGATGTTGCCACAAAGAATGAAAAATTTGTGGCCAATTTAAACCAATTTTATGGTCTCAACCAGGCCAAGGCCATGGTTCGCAGCATCAGCCAGCCTTATCTTGAGGGTATCGACTATACGCTGAAGAATCTGATCGTTGACTTTGTTCAGGAACTCATTCAGCCCAACATCACCCTTAACCGCAGCGAAACCCAGGAAAGACAAAACAAAGTTGCCGCCGAGGTCAAACCGGTACTGTATAAAATCAAAGCCGGAGAAATGGTGTTAAGAGAAGGTTCGCTGGTGTCTGAATTTGATTTGCTCAAACTCCGGGCCCTGCATGCCCAGACCCAGCGGGAACAAATTTTACTCAGCAGCTTCGGCGCTGCCCTGTTGCTGATGTGTCTGCTGGTCACCACCTACATTTTACATCTCAATCAGCAGGGTCTGATGGCCAATTATCACAATAAGAGTTTGATGCTGCTTGCCAGCCTGGCCCTGTTATTTTTCTTTCTCTCAGGGGTTTCGGTCTCTTTATCCGAATTGCTGACCCAGAATTCACCGGTCTCCATCCCACGATCTTCGACGTATTTTGGCATTCCGTTAACTTCGGCGGCCATGATTATCTGCTTGTTTTTGGGAATGGGTGTGGCCGTCCCAACGGCCCTGATAATGGCGGTTGGTTTTGGTCTTATTTTTCAGAACAGTTTTGAAATGTTTATGTATTTTTTGGTAAGCGGCACGATGGCCGCCTACTGGCTGCGAAGCTGTCGCGAAAGAAAAACGTTTGTCATCGCCGGCACCAAGCTGGGCCTGTTAAATATTGTACTCGCCACCGCTACCCACTTCTATACCGGCGAGTTGTCGACCGCCAAACTGATTTGGGATTGGGCTTTTGCCTTTCTGGGGGGCATCAGTGCCGGTATTGTAACGGCCGGTATCGTGCCGTTGGTTGAAATTGCCTTCGATTATACCACCGATATTACACTGCTTGAACTTGCGCATCTGGACCGGCCAATCATGCGCCGCTTGATGATCGAAGCACCCGGCACCTATCATCACTCGGTTATTGTCGGGTCTCTGGTGGAAGCTGCCGCAACAGAAATCGGTGCCAACCCAATGCTTGCAAAGGTTTGCGGATATTATCATGACATCGGCAAAATCAGAAAACCGCTATACTTTATTGAAAACCAGACCGAAGGCAAGAATCGACACGATAAATTGGCACCATCCATGTCAGCTTTAATCCTGATTGCCCACATCAAAGACGGTGTTGAAATTGCGAGACAAAATAAGCTGGGCCAATTGATCAGCGATACGATCCGACAGCACCATGGCACCAGCATCATTAAATATTTCTATGAAAAGGCTAAACAGAAAAAAGGAGCGGCCGCGGTCAATATCGATGATTTCCGATATCCGGGTCCCAA
>JASFGN010000097.1:0-8195 GCA_050123735.1 Desulfobacterales bacterium
GCCATTCTCCGGTGGTAAAAATCCAGAAAGCAAAAAAAGCAAACGCGATCAGCCAGGTCAGCCCGAGAAAATTGTGCACCTCCACCGCATCCCAGAAACCGAACAGGGCAAACGTGCCATGGACTTCAAACCCGGTCAGCAAAAGGATGATGATCAACAGTGTCTGCAGCCAGTGCCACAGCCGTTCAAAGCGCGCATATAGATATATATTTTTCATTTTTCCGTTGGTTGTCATGGTCTACTCTTCCTCTTTTTTTCTGTTGCGGCCATTGCCTCTGCTCAAAAACCGCCCGAACGCATGAATCAAAACCCCGATCAAACTGCCCAGAACCGCACCCCATCCGGCAAGATTGAGGAGTTTGGAAGCATCACGGCCGGGCATGTAAAATCCTTTCAGATCTGCCAGTCGGCTGCCGGTTCTGGAATGACATTCCGTGCAGGACAGCGTTTTATCTTTGGGGGCCACCATGTGTGTGATCGGAAAAACGTAGGCGGTTTCGACAAAATCAAATTCGCCCGAAAACGGCAACCCCATGGAGGCCTGGCCGACCGTCAGCGCCTTGTCCCAGTCGAGGTGGTCCCAGTAGCCTTGCTTACCGGAAAGCAGCGGCATCAGTAAGGTCTGATTCACTTTGTCATAGGGCTGATTGCCTTTGTGCACCTTAAACGGATAAATACGCGCATTGACATCCTTCCGATCGCCCACCGGCCAGGAAACTTTTACGATTCCATCCGGATCGATCTTATCTTTGGCGGTCATGGATTTGATCACACCGTTATACCAGTGATATTCGGGTTTGACATGTTTGGCCCATTTCATCTGACCTTTGATGGACATATAGTCAAATTTACCAAATTCATCTTTGGTCTTAAATTTTTTGCCGTCTTTTAACTTGCCTGCCTGCGCCCAGTCCCAGGACATTTTGGTGGGATTCACTCTGGCAAAATCAGGAATATGGCAACTCTGGCAGGCCACCTTATCGGTATGCTGGTTCATTTTTTGGCCGCTTTTATGCGGCTGGCTGGTATGGCAGGATTCGCACGTAATTTTATTGGCCAGATCATCCTCTACCAGACTTTTTCGATGGGTAGCCGCCGGCTGCGTGTAAACGCGCCCGGAAATGTTGTGCAAAGATGTCGTGTGGCAGCGGGTGCAGGTGAAGCCCTGGCCGTCCACCCCCATGTGAACATCCAGGGTTTTACTCGGCTTGACCAGAGAGGTATCCAGGTCCCCGTGCTTGACACCGTCGCCACCACCGCCGTAAAAATGGCATGAACCGCAATTCTGGCGTGCCGGCAGACCGATATTCTGGGCGGCGGCCCGCAATTCAGTCTGAATTTCACGCGCCATCTCCCTGGACTCATCATCACCTTCTGCTAAAAACGCTTTGATATCGGTGATGGCTTCATCAAAGTTCATTTTCGTCTGGCTGTGGCATACCAGGCAGTTGACCGCGGTTTCTTTGGTCTTACCCCAGCCGGGATGACAGGATAAACAGCCCTTATCATCTGTTTTATTCGTGGAAATACAGAAATTGTTGAGCGAGTTGCCGGCCTTGCCGTATTGCCTTTCTTTTTCAGCCGGATCCGCCAGCCACGTCCAGTGAATCGTTTTGTGAAATTGGGTCTCAGCCTCGGAGTGACAGGAGATGCATGCCTGGGTTAATTCTGCGCCGGATGTGAAATCTTTTTGCAGGACTTTATGCTTGGAATGATCGGAGGTCCGCCATATCTGTTTGGATTTGGTGGCCTGCTGGGCCATTGAGCGTCCCGGCGCCTGCTCCTCGTTTGATGCTGCTGCGTCGGCAACAGCCGCCATCAGCATAACCCCGCATGCCAATAAAACCGAACATATAAAAATAAAAGGCGGATTTTTCTTTTCAGCTATTTCCATTTTTTTGCTCCAACTTACGATGGGCTCCATCAGTAGCAGGTATTTGGGCTGCAGCCGCCCCTTGCTGGAGCGGCTGCTGCAACATCTATTTTAGAGAAATGAAATTCTATCAGGATGCCGGCTCTTTGATCTCGAAAGAACCATCCTTTTTAAAAGTCAATTCCCCTTCCAGGTAATAAACATTTTTCATTTCCGGCCGCAAATCCTGAACCATGTAATAGGATTCGCCGCTGCGGGCACCGGTGCCGCAGACAAACACAATCGGTTTATCGGTTGGCAGCGTTGTAATTTTAGCCTCGAGTTGATCCACCGGGATATTGACGGCGGTTTTAAACGAACCCGCTTTGAACTCATCTGCATCCCGTACGTCGATCAGCATAATTTGTTCCGGACTTTCCTTGAGGATTTTTTCAAATGTGTCGGTATCGACACTGCCTTCTTCCTTGCCCGCCTTGAGCTGGCTCGAGGAGGCCTTGTTGGCGGAGGCCGCGACAGTGGTATCATCTTTACCGTAAGCCGCAACCCAGGCCGGATACCCCTCGGCAAATACCTTGACATTGGTGTAACCCAGATCGATGGCTTTTTGGGCGGACTTGTGGCTTAAACGGCACTTCATACCGCCGCAGTAGAATACCAGCGGGGTGCTCTTATCCGCCGGCAGCTGATCCTGCAGTTTGGCAAACTGGCTGTCCGGGATGCTCAGGGCCGTCGGGATATGTCCTTTGTCATATTTTTTGCGCTTGGGGCGCGAATCGATCAGCACCATATTGGCGTTATTGTCGATCTGTTTTTTGACCCATTCAGTGGAAACGGCCGAGTAATTTCCGGCAACTTTCATATATTCAGGGAATCCGGCGGCGAAAACTTTGACGTTGGTGTATCCGAGCTTTTCCGCTTTGGCGGCCGATTTATGACTGAGCTTGCACTTAAGTCCGCCGCAATAAAAAATAAGCAGCGCGTCCTTATCCGCCGGCAGCTTTTCGGTCATCTTGTCAAACTGGCTGTCCGGGATGC
This sequence comes from Desulfobacterales bacterium, assembly GCA_050123735.1. Taxonomy (GTDB): domain Bacteria; phylum Desulfobacterota; class Desulfobacteria; order Desulfobacterales; family JAHEIW01; genus JAHEIW01. The sequence continues at coordinate 2,909 of JASFGN010000097.1, forward strand.
TGACGGCCATGGGGATGTGCCCTTTGTCGTATTTGGCCCGTTTGGGTCGGGCGTCGATGATCATCACATTTTCAGGCATCGGCACCTGAACCTGCTGCATCACAAAATCGACATCAACGAGGGTGTGAAACACCCAGTCGGCCGGCGCGTCCGCCTTGGCGGCATCCTTCGCCAGGGTGGCTGTGGCATACCCGAGAACCAGTGCCAGGCACAGCATCAGGGATATAACAGTTAATCTTTTGGTCTGCATAACGTTCTCCTTTCGGGTTTATATTCTGCTGGCGGGCCGTTACCCGCGCAGCCTTATCATCGAGTCTATTACAGCGCTACTTGCATTTGGCCGGCGTGGGCGAATCCGATGCATGCTCGTATAAATAGGTGTAGATATCGCTGACCTGAGTTTCATTCAGATTGCTCCACTCCTCCTCGCAGCCGAACTGAGCATAATCTTTGCTGCTAAAAAGCACTTCCCATTCGGCCTGGGTCTTATCCGCCGGGCTGATCGGAGGAGTTTGAGAATCGACGGCACCGCGCTCAAAGCAGGCTTTATAAACTTTGCGATAGGTGTATTTGCCTTTGCGCTTGTTGCCCTTGTCCAACGCAAAACTAAGGCCCACGGTAGAAAACACAAAAAACAATGCCATCGCGGTTAGAATAAGCTTTCGAATCATGATTTCTCCTTTCTGCTTGGTACAATCAATTTGATTTATCGTTATAAAGATGAACTATAATTTTAGATTTTTCCGGAAGGATTTCAGCTCTCGATTATTTAGGCTATGTTAAAATAGCAAACCCTGTGCCAAAACGCTGGACGTTCATAAAATAAATAACTACTTGATATTATTTACTATTATTGTATATCTATTTTTTGCCGGGCCATTTTAAGGGATATGTGTTAACTACTGTCAAGTTAACAGGTTAACACTTCAAATAAGGTGTTCGGAGGCTGAACAAAATCAATCGTGCAGACAAGCAAAGGGCAAGGCAATACACCAAAAATGTTCAGCTTTTTTTCTGTGACGGCAGACCTATGTTCATCTCAACATTTCTGCCTCTGCGCTTGCAGCCATCTACTAGCAGCCATCTACTATAAGATACCTTTCCATTTTCCAGGGCCGGGGCGCTGTTGAATCCCAAGAGCGCAGCACGCAACCCTGGGACAGAAAATATTAGATATAATATCAATCATTTAAAAAAGTGTGCCATGCGGGTGCGGCAAGGCATCTCCATTAAAAAAACCGAAGCACCGCATTTTTCCCATTGCAATTGTTAACATTGGGTATTAAGTTAACACATATGAGTTAACACCATTAACAATTTACACATCACTTTAAACCGTTTCATCAAACCACCAGCAATATGGATGCAATCGGGTAAAGAGTTGAATCTGTAGGCCGGAACGCAAACCGAGATGATTTCCTTTGGATATCATGGGCCTGCTGAAGAAAGAACGCCACACCTGATTGAATCGGCGCACGATTTTTGCATGAAAGGAGTCCATGCTAATGGAGCTCGGCAAATACTGGAAAACCATCGTCGACACCTTACAGGACGGTTTAATGGTTATGGATCCGGAAGGCAACATTCTGGCAATGAATCCGGCGGCCGAGAGGCTGACCGGCTACTCGGCCGATGAGCTGGTCGGTCAGAATTGCCGAACCCTGAATTGTACCGGTTGTGAACTGTATGGACGGGGTGCGGGTGAGGATTGGTGCCGTCTCTTTGTAAAAGGCAACGTCAAAGCCAAGAAATGCCTCATTTCAAAAAAAGACCATCGCGCTTTGCATGTCGTCAAGAATGCGACCGTGCTCAGAGATTCCGAGGGGCAGATGATCGGTGCTGTGGAAACCTTCACCGATATCTCTGAAATGGTGCGCCAGGAGCAGGAAATTTTAACCTTGCGCAAAAGCTGTCACCTTGAAGAGGACCACCACGGGTTGCTGGGTGAATCCCCGCCGATGCAGCGCCTTTTCGAGCTTATCGAGAATGTGGCCCAGACAGATGCCCCGGTCTTGATTCATGGTCAGAGCGGCACCGGCAAAGAGCTGGTTGCCCGGGCCATTCACGAAGACAGTCCCCGCAAGGACAAGCCGTTTATCAAAGTCAACTGCGCCGCCCTGAATGAAAACCTGCTGGAAAGCGAGCTCTTTGGCCATGAAAAAGGCGCTTATACCGGGGCGGACCGCACGCGCATCGGTCGGTTTGAGGCCGCCCACCAAGGCACGATTTTTTTAGACGAAATCGGCGACATACCGCCGGGAATTCAGGTGAAACTGCTGCGGGTCCTGGAAGAAAAAGAAATCGAACGGGTCGGCGATCATAAGCCCATCCCGGTGGACGTGCGGATTATCTCCGCCACCAACAAGGATCTCGAGAGCCTGATCGCCCAGGAATTGTTTCGCGAAGACCTGTATTTCCGCATAAACGTATTTCCGCTCAAGTGTCCGGCCCTTTTCGAGCGGCTCGATGATATCCACCTGATCGTGCAGAATTTTATAGAACAAAATGCCGCCAAATCGGGCAAAAAAATTGTCGGCCTGACGCCTGAGGCCATGGAGGCCCTATTCACCTATCCCTGGCCGGGTAATGTTCGGGAATTGCGCAACGCAATTGAATATGCGTTTGTGTTGTGCTCGGGGAACTGGATCAACAAAGAGCACCTTCCGCCCAAAATCATCGCCAACGGCAAAAAGCCGCTGGTGAACCACCATCGAAGAGCTGTATCGTGGGAAGAAGAGCGACAAAAACTGATCGATACGCTGCGCCAGGTCGACGGCAATCAATCCGAAGCTGCCCGCATATTAGGGGTCAGCCGCGTGACGATCTGGAAGCGCATCAAAAAATACGGAATCGATCTGGAAACAGATTTGACCAAAAACGAGGCGGCATAGATTCAGACGTGGGCCTCTGAAATAACGTAAACAACAGGAAAACAAAAATCGGCAGCCCGTTGATCGGACTGCCGGTTTTTTTGTGCGCCGATGATTGATCCAGTTAGCGACGGCGGCCGTGTCCGCCGCCCCTTCCTGGATGGCTGGCATGGCTTCTGTAGATGCGTCGATCACTCTTAAATTCGCGGACATCTGCATTGCGATCAAAGCGTTTGAGATACGCTTTTCTGAAAACTGCTTTTTCATCTGCATCGATGGTGCCGTCGCCGTTGGTGTCGATGCGTTGCCGGAAAGACACACCCGGCTGCAATTCGGCGCTCTCATCTTCAGCCAGAATCGGATCGGGATTTAATGCAAAAGCCAGACACAGAGTCACCCCGTTGAATGCCGTCAAGAGTTTTGTTCTCATTGCCATTGCCTCCGTTTGTATAGATGTTGCAGATTTTCCATGTGGCGGGCCCTGTCTCTATTTGGGTTAAACACACCGGCTTTGAAAAAGTTTCGTCCGGCTTGCATTTTTTTATGATACTTTTTTTAAGCTCCTACAATCATTGAAAAATAAATTTCAAACCGCAGACCGGCCGTTCTGTTTTTGACAAACCGGATAAAATAGTGAATGATATTACAGCGAGCGCTTGAAGGTGGAGAGACGCAATGGCAGATATGCTGATCAAACTATATGAAATTGAGAGGCCCGGGGAATTCGAAGCCGATCAAAGAGCACTGGGCATAGAGATTCGCAAACCGATTGGCCCTGAGAAACAAGCGGTCATCGCCTGGGTTATCGATCAATTTGGCGACGCCTGGGCCAGCGAAGTCGATGTGGCCCTTTCCAATCAACCACGCACCTGCTTTGTGGCCGTCAAAGACAGCCAAATTATCGGCTTTGCCTGCTACGATGCAACGGCATTGGGTTTTTTCGGACCCATCGGGGTGGCAAAATCACACCGCAAAAACGGAACCGGCACCGCCTTGCTGAATGCCTGTTTGCTGGATATGAAAAGCAAAGGATATGGCTATACGATCGTCGGAGGCGTAACGGACATGCAATACTATAAAAAGGCCGTTGGCGCGATTGAAATTCCCGGTTCCGACCCCGGAATTTACGATTCCCAGATTAAACACCCCCGATCAAAAAGCAAGAAATAATCCCTCACCAAACTTCCTAACTCAGTGCTGCGGCCGCTGGCTGCTCGCCTCTGGCTACTGGCTTTGAGTTCTTGATCGCTGACTGAGACAGCCAGCTGCCAGGAGCAAGAAGCCAGAAGCCAGCAGCCATAACCGCGAACCCTGCCTGCCCGCCATAGCCTGGAGGGCGACGGCGGGAACCTTTCTCTCAAGAATTCTTATTCCACACCGATATTACCCACAGTCGGCTGCATCATTATCCGCAGGTCGGCCGCTTTGCCGAATCTCATATTTTCGAGAAATGTACAAGGAGAATGCAATGAAACCGAAACAATCCGTCCGTTGTGTTCGCACCAAAGGAGGGCTGCAGGGTCTACCCCTTTTAGCGGTAATCCTGCTGGTGATCCTTGTGGCATGCGCGCATACCGAAAAAGTGCTCGTACCTCCAAAAATTGATTTAAAAACCTACGCTTCCATCGGGGTAGTTGAATTTTCGACCAATGCCGAAGATACGCTTAAGCCATATGTAACCCAGAATTTTATTGAAAACATTCAGTCAGCACAGCCGGGTACACGCATCCTCGAACTGGGAAATGCGGATCACCTGCTGCGCTCTATGGGGCATCGCCAGCTAAATCCGGAAACCATTCAGTCGATTGGCCAAAAGTATAAGGTGGATGCAATTATACTGGGGCACCTGCAAGTTTCGACCATAAAGCCGAAAATCAATATGTCTACTGCCGCCAAATCCTTGAGTGCTAGTGCCTATATTGAAGCTGCTCTTCAGACCCGAATCCTGGAAACCAACAGCGGGGCCACCTGCTGGACCCGTTCCAATTCCGGCAAAACCCGGGTGGCCCGGCTCAATCTAACGGAAGGCGGACCGTATACCATCGGTGTCAGCGATCCGAAAGAAAAATACGGCAAACTGGTTCCCAAACTGGTCTATGCCAACACCATGGATTTTCGCTCGCGATATGAATATCGCACCGTAGAATAGACCTCTATATTCTTTTTGTTGCATCACAAAGGGGAATCCGCATCTGACGGTTTCCCCTTTTAAGCAATTCATGACCGATCAATATCTCAGTTTCTGCTATGCGGGATCATATACCCGGCATAATGAATATCAATCAAACTAATTATTCCTGAATCACCTCTAAGATTTTATCTTTTAATTTTTTAATCTGCGTTAACCTGCCGCGGCGTAGTTCGCATGAACGAAGACGGGTCTGCGTAATCTGTGGTTAAAAAATCCGAAATCTACA
>JASFGN010000098.1:0-8154 GCA_050123735.1 Desulfobacterales bacterium
CGCCGTAAAAATGCTCAGATCCAGGAGCGATCTGGGCGACCCCTTGGGGCTTTTTGGCAGCAGCATGGGCGCCAGTGTCTGTCTGTCGGCAGCCCGTGAGCTGGCAGCCCGTGCGGTTGTCACCTGGGCCGCGCCCATTCGGAGTACCGATCTAATGGGGCCACAGGACCAGACGAACACCGGTTTAAAATCACCGCTGCAACGACATCCCTTTGATATTTCACCGGCCATCGCCGGTCTGCGCAACCTTCTCATTTTCCACGGAGATGCGGATCAAACCGTGCCAATTGCCCATGCTCGAGAAATCCTGGCAAGTGCGGATGATCCTAAAAAACTGGTGGTATTTCCCCACAGCGACCACCGCATGAGCCATCCGGTGGATCAACGGGCGTTTGTGCAGGAGGCTGCGCGGTGGTTTCAGACTTTCCTGAAACAATAATTGATATAAAGTATTACTTTTGTTTAATGTTTTTACTATTCGAAATAACTCTGTTTTAAGATGGGTTCTAAAAGCGCGGCGGGTCAGCACCCAGCAGCTCACGGCGCAATACATCCAGCGCAGTTGATGCAAACATCTGCTTGTGCATGCTGCGGCTGCCAAACCAAAAATGAAATCGATAGCCGCTGGTGCTTTCAGGAGTTGCCAATCCGATACAAACTGTGCCGACGGGTTTATCTTCAGTGCCGCCTGTCGGACCGGCGATGCCGCTGGTGGACAAACCATAAGTTGCAGCGGATATCTCCCGGGCGCCTCGGGCCATTTCAATCGCGGTTTCCTCATGGACGGCACCGCGGCGCTTGAGGGTTTCCGGCGAAACTTTTAATATGTCGATCTTGGCCTGATTCGAATAGCTAACACCGCCAAAGACAAAATAGGCCGAGCTTCCGGACACATTGGTCAACATGTCGGCAATCAGGCCACCGGTGCAACTTTCGGCCAGAGCCAGACTGGCTCGTTTTTGTGTGAGAAGATCGCCCACAACTTTTTCAATCGGATCGCCCTGTTGCGACAGCACATATGGGCCCATTTCTTGGGTGACCCAACGAACAGCCGCCGCCAGATCTTCATTCAGTTGCTCATCCCGGGTGCCGCTGGCATATAGTTTTACCAGAATGGCGGGAAATTGCACCTGCAATCCCATTTTGATCTGCGGAAAAATTTTCTTAAAACCGGCCAGTCGTTCAAACGTCCGGGATTCGGTTAACCCAAATGTCGACAGGGTCCGGTTCCGGTAAAATAGACGGTTGTTTCGCGTGCGTTCGATGATTTGCGGCAGGACGGCATCCGCAAGCATCCGGTGCATTTCGGCCGGTACGCCGGGAAGGAAGAAAAATTGGCAGCAACCGATTTTCAGGCAAAACCCTGGAGCCGTCCCAACCGGGTTGTGGATGCATTGTGCGCCTGCCGGCAGATACGCCTGCTTGCGACTGGCAGCGTTCATGGTTCGCTGACGGGCTTTGAAAAACGCTTCGACCGAATGCAGTGCGGATGGATCCAGATCAAGCCTGACCCCTGCTGCTTTGGCAGCGGCTTCGGCAGTCAGGTCATCTGCTGTCGGACCCAATCCGCCGGTAACAACAGCAAGGTCTGCCCGCTTGCCGATTTCTGAAAATAAGGCGCTCAAATAATCCAGGTCATCACCGACACAGGTGTGTCGGGTAACCGCAACGCCGTTTTCCTCCAGCCTGTCGGCGATATGCGCTGAATTGCTGTCGATGAGCGCACCCGTTCGGATTTCATCACCGGTCGCCACAATTTCGGCATGCATCTCTAATTTTCCCCCTGCATTTCCGATATATATGATAAATATTCATGTAGATGCATTTTTGAAATAGCTTCTATTTGGGTGGAGTCAACACAAACACCTCCGGCGGCACCTCAACGTTGACCCAGTATCGGTGTATATCAAGCAGGAAATCGATGCCGTCATCGTTGGACAGTCTTAGCCGCTGCGGCACCTCAAAGCCACCTACCTGCTGGGTGTTTTGCACTTCAGCGCGATAGCGCAATGAACCGGATCGGTGGTATACCTCCACCTTCTGAATCCGAGACAGGGTGGCATCATAGAATATTTTTTGTTGAATTCCCCACCAGCTATCTGTCAGAACCAAAGCAAATTGCTGATTTGATATTTCCTGAATGAATTCGATCGAATCGAATTCAGGTAGCGGAATCCGGCCGCTCAGCAACGCGATAACATCACTAATGGATATGGGGATCCATATAAGCTTTTTTAAGTCCGGATCACTGGTCGCCATTTTTCTGAACAGGCTCTCCTGGCCCTGGACCTCAAGGTAGTAAAGCCAGCGACCATCAGCGGCTAGTTTAACTGCCGGGTAACCGGATATCAGCACGGCAATGCTGAATTTAACAGGCCTTTCGCCTATCCAGGCGACCCGCTGGTCAAATTGAGTGAGGCCATTTTGTCTGATGGTGATGTTGCCGATCCCCTTAAAATTGACAAGCGCCTCATTTTGGGTTTTAAGGGTTGAAAGCAGGTTCCGGACCTGAGCAGTCCGTTCGACGGGGGTAACCGTCAAATCCCTGGTGGGTTTAAGTGCGGCACAGCTCGATAATAAACAGGCAATGAGGAATGCAGAAATGATCCGATACCAATTCATACCGGCTAAGAACCGTTGGTGGAGATTTCGCGAATCTTTTGTTCGAGTTTCTCTTTGTCTTTTTCTTTATACTGTAACGATTTTTTATAATATTTAAGGGCCTCGGACTTGTTGTTTAGCTTTAGATAAGCATCGCCGAGGTGCTCGAGCATAATCGGGTCATCCGGAACGATTTCGACCGCTTTTTTGAGATATTTCAAGGCCTTTTCATATTCCCCCTTTTTATAATACACCCAACCCAGGCTGTCGGTAATATATCCGTCATCAGGTTTGTATTTAAGGGCCTCTTTAATCAAGCGCTCAGCTTCATCCAGGTTCTTCCCCAGATCTGCATAGGTATATCCGAGATAGTTCAGCGCATTGGCATGTTTTGGGTCCAGTTCAATGACTTTGCGCATGGTTGCCATTGAGGATTCTTTCTTATTCCATTTATCGTAAACGACGCCGAGACGAAAATAGTAACGGGGATTATCCGGGTCGGATTCGATCGCCTGCTGAATAAAATCCTCGGCACGATCATATTGCTCCGCATCTTCATAAAACGTGCCCAGATAATATTTAAATTCGGCATTATCCGGGTCATTATCGACCGCGTCGGATAAAAGTTGAATCGCTTCTTCATTTTGTTTGTTTTCAGAAAGAATATAGGACGCATGGATAACCGCATCTTCGTAGAATCGCGATTCCGGGGCAACTTTCTGAAAGTGGCTTAGCGCTTTGGGATTATCTTTTTTCCCGTAATATGCAATACCGGCAATGTGGTTTACTTCCGAGCTATCGGGCACGGCTTTGAGCATGCCCTCAATGATCACAATGCCTTCATCATAGTTTTGGGGGTCGATATACAGTTGAATAAGTTTGATGATGACGTCAAATTCATCGATGCTGCGCTCACCCAGCCTGCTGAATATTTTTTCGGCTTGGGCCATCTTTCCGGTGCTATAATAGTAATAGCCCAGCTCCATAGCAGCCCGAATATTGTTTGGGTTGCGCTTTAAAATATCCTGATACAGCTCTAGTACTTTTGTTTCATTCTTTTCTTCTTTGTAAAGCTCAAGCAGCTCATATCGGGGCTCCATAAGGCCAGGTTCGATTTGCAGCGTTTGCTCAAATTTTTCTTCGGCTTCGGCCTTTTTGCCCTGTTTGGCATAAATTTGCCCCAGGTAAAAATAACCGGTATAGTTGCTCGGAAAATGATCTAACATTTGTTTGAACACGCGTTCGGCTTGATCGAAGTTTTCAGCTTCCAGATACATCCCGCCTAAAAGTTGATAGACCTTTTCCTGTTTTGGATCGGTTGCGATGACACGCTCATAAGCATCAATTGCAGCCTGATAGTCCTTGCGCACCTGGTTAATGCCGCCATAAAGGATCAGCGAGCGCATATCATTCGGATGGTCTTTGAGGATTCCGGCAAGTACCTCCAGGGCGGCAGCATCATCTTTATTTTGCAAATAAACGGTTGCCAATTCGCGCTTGAGGTACAGGGATTCCGAATCCAGCTCGATGGCCTGCTTGAGGGACTCAATTGCTTCGGGCAAATTACCCTTTTTGCGCTGGATCTGTGCCTCGATAAAATAATAGTACTCGTTTGCAGGTTGCTCTTTTGCCGAACGAGTAAACAAGGAGGGCATTTTGTGCGTGGCATTCGATGCGCACCCCCAGATAAAAAAAACGACCACCAATTGCATGGTCACCGCAATTCTTAGCAACTTCATGTGATGCTTGTCCTATCCGAAATGTGATCCTGAATCATGCATAACACAGAGATGTTCTAACATATCGTCACGTATTAGAGGCCCTATGATTCAATTGATTTTAGCTCAAAACGGGACCGGTTACTCGGCGCTGCTACCTTCGGTGTAAGAAGCAAAGTCCGGAATTTCCCGCTTGAAGAATTCCCTCATTTTCTTGATGATATTTTTCTCAACCTGTCGGACCCGTTCTCGGGATATGCCGTAACGGTCCCCGATCTCTTGTAACGTTACCGGGTTGTCTGAAAAAATGCGCAAATCAAATATTTCAAGCTCCCGCGGCGTCATTTTTTTTCTGAACTCCGCTATTTTATTGTGCAGCAGAACTTCGATTTCCTTTTTAGACACTTTGTCTTCGATGGATTCGGCTTCGGTACTTACAAATTCGATTCTTTCGGTTTCAGAATCTTCCTTTAGGGGCGCATCCAGGGATACATCCCAGCCATCCAATCGCTGGTCCATGTCAATGATTTCGCGCTCAGAAACACCCAGTCTTTCCGAAAGCAGCTTGGGTTTGGGTTCAAAGCCTTCGTCTATTAATTTTTGTTTTTCTTTTTTCAGCTTAAAAAAGAGCTTGCGTTGGCCTTGGGTGGTTCCAATTTTTACCAGACGCCAGTTGTCCATGATAAATTTAAGAATATAGGCTTTTATCCAGAAAGAAGCATAATAGGAAAACTTGACATTTTTGTACGGGTCAAATTTTTTAACGGCTTGCATTAAGCCGATGTTGCCTTCCTGAATCAGGTCCAGCAAATTTTGCATCCACACCCGCTGAAATTCCAGCGCGATTTTAACCACCAGCCTTAAATTAGAGGTTACCAATCGATAGGCCGCTTCTTTGTCGCCTTTTTCGCGCACCCGGATGCCCAGCTCGCGCTCCTCTTCTCGGGTGAGCAGTTTATAGGTGCTGATTTCCGTGAGGTACCGCTGCAGCGGATCAAACTTAACAAGCGCCTTCTCAGAGTGCTTGGCAACCGGTCTTTTTGGGGTCGGCGCTTGAACCCCTTTGGGCGCTTTGGCAGCTGACATCTTTTGGGCCTTTTCCGATTTGGAAGTTTTAGATTTAGCAGTCTTCGCGGCTGTTTTGAGCGGGCGTTTGGCCCGGGTGGCCGATTTCTTTGCAGCGATCCTGGTTTTTCCGGTTGTTTTTTTGGCGACGCGCTTGGTGCCTTTGACTGTCTTTTTGACCGGTGTGGCAGAAGCAGTGGTGCGCTTTGTCGATTTGCTTTTTACAGCCGTCGAGGTCTTCTTTGCCGCCAATTTTGTTTTGCTTGTTGTTTTTGGGGCAGCACGCTTCGACTTTTTGGCTGCTGTTTTAACTTTAGATGTGGACTTTTTGACTGCTTTTTTAGTTGAACGTTTTGTCGTCCTGACCGATTTTCTTGCTGAAGCTCTGGTGCTGCCGGCCTTCTTCGTGCCGGCATCTCTGGCCCCGGGGGTCTTTTTTGGGGTCTTCGAACGACGCGGCTTGGCCGTCTTTTTGACCGTTGATCGTCTGGACGGGTTCGTCTTTTTGACCACCGTTTTTGTCTTCCGGGCCGACCGCTGGACGCCGGATTTTTTTGGGACGGTTTTTTTTCTTTTAGCCGGCATTTTTTTCATCGATTATGATCTAAGTTGCGGACACAACGGGTCTTTATGCGTTTGTCCACCCGTATACCCCTGCCTGCATTTTTGTGGACAGCAAAGCGAACCTATGATATCAAAAGGGTTTACATGAGCGCCTGTAGCTCAGTCGGATAGAGCAACGGACTTCTAATCCGTAGGTCGCAGGTTCGAATCCTGCCAGGCGTACCATTTCTACCAAAGCTCCCAGTTCAACGCTCGGGAGCTTTTTGGATTGGAATCAGCACGGAATCAACTGAAGCAAAATTAAGGTAGGCCTCTCGTTCTGCCTTTTGAGTGGTTCGCCATCTCTTTATTCGTTCAGATCATATTAAATAACAAGACTTAGCAGCGAACACAAGTTTTTTCTTTTTTTACTTGCTAAAGAGCATTTTGAAAAGAAAGCGTTACAAATCAGCAAAGGATATGGTAAAGGAGAGAAATGATATAAAACTGTTTTAGTCGATGGTGGTCTTGTAGTATTTAACCCCCACCCGAAATTCAGCCAGTTCTTTGGCGGACGCAGGAAGACACCACTTGACCCTTGCAAAAAAGCCTTCATAGAACTCTGCATGGATCGAATCCGGATTATAATTTTCCATCATGATGTAAATATCAGAGCCCGGGTCTACCCCATCCGGTGTGATAAAACACATACCATCTGTTGAATGGTCACACATCACTGCATGGTAGAACTGATCGGTATTGTGGTAGGCAAAAACGATGGGGGCCTCATTTTTGATGCGATCAAACATCCTTCGATCGTTATTTTTCTTCATCACTCCCCTTTCAGGTCGGGGTTTATCGGTTCAGGATGTTTCCAGTTTGATTCGCACTCAGGGAAAAATAATTCAGGCAGGTTCGCTGGATCCATTATCAATCAAAGCGAGACGTATGTCAATCAAAAATTATAGTGATATCAACAAAATGGATGACCTGATGATTCCGCCTGGGTTTTTTCGAGTCAACACAAAAACAGCCAACTTTTTTTGGCGACATCCGGCCGTCCAAGGCGGCTGGGGGGACGAATCGCCCCATCGGTCCGGTAATAATGGACAGCCAGACTGCAAATGCCGGATTTGGATTGATAAACGCAGCAAAGATCTTGAGATTGTTAAGGCATCATCTTAAGTTTGATCGCTAAACGGCCGATAGGCCAGTTAGTAGGTCTATATTAATGCTCCGGACGACACATTTTAGCGACCTGTGCTTGCCGTGTGCGCTGACATGTTGCCAACAGCCTCTGGGAGCCATCACAGAAGGAGAGAACCTTATGGGCACCAATAACATGGTTTTTTTAGAAAATTTAGAATGGTTTGACGATACGGGCCAAGAGCTGGTGCACCGTCTGCCGGAAGAAGGTTCAGGTGAAATCAAATACGGCGCTCAACTGACCGTTCGCGAAAGCCAGGCCGCTGTCTTTTTCTATAAGGGCAAAGCCGTCGGTGCTTTCGGCCCGGGCAGACACACCCTTAAAACCATGAACATCCCGCTTTTGACCAAAATCGCCAGTTTGCCCTGGGGCGGAACCAGCCCTCTGCGAGCGGAGATGTACTTTATCAATTTAAAAGTATTCACCAATCTGAAATGGGGCACCCGCGATCCGGTGGCCTTCAAAGATTCAGAGCTGGGACTGATCCGGCTCAGAGCGTTCGGTGTTTTTAACCTGCAAGTTGTCCAGCCCGTCTTGTTTGTGAATAGTTTGGTCGGCACCCAGGGTATTTTCACCACTGCTGAGATAGAAGAGTATTTAAACCGCGTGATTGTGTCTCGCTTTAATGATTATATGGGTGAAACCATCGATTCCATTTTGAACCTGCCTTCTAAATATGATGAGCTATCCCGGGGACTTGCAGAGCGCCTCGCAGAAGATTTTAGCCGATTTGGCATTTGCATGACACATCTTTACATTAATGCCATCACACCGCCGCCGGAGGTCCAGCAGGCCATCGATGATCGCAGCCGGATGGGTGTTTTTGACGACATGAACAAGCTCATGCAAATGAAGGCCGCAATGGCCATGGAAAAAGCCTCCGAATCGGAAGGGGGCTCTGGCATGGGAATGGGTACCGGTCTCGGATTAATGATGCCGGCCATGTTTGCCCAGTATTTTGCCACAGCTCAGCCTCAATCGGGGCAACAGCAACCACAGGCCAAATGCCCGGAATGCGAT
>JASFGN010000099.1:0-8110 GCA_050123735.1 Desulfobacterales bacterium
TTGAGCAGCTCCAGCTGGAGCGCATCTTTATCCATTTTCCGTTCCGACAGGGTTGAGATGTCGGATTGGATGCGCGTTAAACCGCTCAGAGATTGATCCACGTTTTTAGAAAGCGTTGACAGCTGCTGTTGCATATCCTTGCTCAAGGCCGTCATATCCGCAGAAACGGCTTTGAGATCATTGCGCATGGCAGCCAGATCTTTTAATTCTGCTCGAATGGGGCTCACGGCAGCATCGATTTTGGCAATGACTTCCTGCTGGTCTTTTTTATCTGCCTTGGTGGCATTGATTTTAGCCACGGTGTCTTCGGCCTCTTTGAGATTGGCTTTCATGGCCTTGTCGACTTTTTCGAGGTCAGCCAGTTTTTCGTTCAACGCAGCTTCAAGGTCGCCGTATTTCGCGGATAAGGCGGCAAAGTTTTCTTCCAATTGACTGGAAAGGCTTTGGATTTCCATGGCACCGGCATCCTGGCTCTGGCTGACGCGACTGGTAATTTCTCGGTAGGCAATGTAGAAGATTGCCCCGATGAGCAGCGGGATCAGTATCGATATGATGGTTACCCGATGGCTTAATTTTTCAACTTTGCGGTCCTTGACTTCCTCCTGGTAGACCGTTTGTTCGGAATCCGGTTCTTTGTCGCCTTCAAATTTAAATGAGGGATATTGTTCGTCGTCTATCATGATTGCAGTCCTTATTTTATTCCCATTCTATGGTACTGGGTGGCTTGGAACTGATATCATAGACCACCCGATTGACACCATCAACTTCATTGATTATCCGATTGGAAATTTTGCCGAGCAGTTTATGGGGCAATTTAGCCCAATCTGCAGTCATGGCATCTTTACTCGTCACTGCCCGAACCGCTATGATATTTTCATAGGTGCGTTCGTCACCCATGACGCCCACGCTTTTGAGCGGCAGCAGGACGGCAAAAGATTGCCATAACTTTCTATAATATCCGGCATCCTTGATCTCTTCAAGTAAAACATCGTCCACATCCCGTAATATCCGCAGGCGCTTGGGGGTAATTTCGCCCAGGATGCGAACAGCCAGGCCCGGTCCGGGGAAAGGCTGTCGCCAGACCAGATCGTTCGGCAGCCCTAACGCCTTGCCCAGCAGGCGAACCTCGTCTTTGAACAAATAGCGCAGGGGCTCAATCAGCTTTAATTTCATTTTTTTAGGCAGTCCGCCGACATTGTGGTGTGATTTTATAACTGACGACGGGCCGCCAAATGCCGATACCGATTCAATCACATCCGGATACAAGGTGCCCTGGGCTAAAAATTCAGCATTTTTGATCTTTCTGGCTTCGGCTTCAAACACATCCATGAAAATTCGACCGATAATTTTGCGCTTTTTTTCAGGATCTGTAATGTTTTTCAAGGCTTTTAAAAATCGGCCTGCGGCATTGACAAATCGGATATTGATGTTCAAGTGCTGCTTTAAGGTTGTTTTTAATTTGATGGCCTCATTTTTGCGCAAAAGGCCATTGTCAACAAAAATGCATGTCAGCTGTTTATGAACGCTTTGATGCAGCAGCATTGCGGTGACCGAAGAATCCACGCCACCGCTTAGACCCAGAATGACTTTTTTATCGGCAACCCTTTGACGAATTTCCTGGATGGCTTCTTTGGCAAAGGATTTCATCGTCCAGGATTTTTTGCAGCCGCAAACACCAAACAAAAAATTTTGCAACATTTTTTTGCCCAGCGGCGTATGGGCCACTTCAGGATGGAACTGAAGGCCTACCAGATGCTTGTTGAGGTTGGCCGCGGCCGCTACGACCGTATTTTCGGTGGATCCCAATATGGTAAAGCCTTGGGGTAAGCGCTGAATGGAATCGCCATGGCTCATCCAGCATTGCGTCTTTTTCGAAAGGCCTTTGAAAACACCGCTTTGACGCTTTATGTGAAGTTCAGCAAAACCATATTCACGGCGCCCGGCTCGCTTGACCGTTCCCCCCAGCGCCGCCATCATAAACTGCATGCCGTAGCAGATACCCAGAATCGGGATGCCCAGTTTAAATACAGCCGGGTTTATTTTAGGACTGCCCTTTTCATAAATGCTGGCGGGACCACCGGACAAAATGATACCCTCAGGATTCAGGCGCCTGATGGCATCGACTTTGATGGTCGGCGGTTCGATCACGCAATAAACCTTATTTTCACGTACGCGACGTGCAATCAATTGGTTGTATTGAGAACCAAAATCGATAATGAGTATCATAGGGTTTACCGAAGTCCATAAGTTGGTTGAATGGTTAATTCAAGATATTCAGGTTTAACTGAAGCACTTGATAAATGAACGATTTTACGGTCATGGGTTTGCGAATTAAGGGTGAATATGTTAGAGACGGCATTAAATGTCAACCATTTATGACCTGAGCTGAGCGTTTCAAAATAAAAATACGGTATACTTTTATAACGGTATACTTTTATAAAGGAAATTTTGTCGATTTTAATATTTTTATTTTGAAGCGCTCAACATAGCCTATAAACGATAAGCATTTTAAGTTGGTTTCATCCCAAGTGCCCGTGCTGCGATTAATTGTACAAATTTATGAAGTTCAATCACCGGCTGAAGCTGAACACCTTATCGATTTGGATGTGGACCATATCGGCAGTGTGATTCTGTCGGAAGAAAACTGGAAGCAGCCAACCGTAAAAGAGACCATCCGGACCATTCGGTCATCCGCCGCCAAAAGCAGTTTGATACCCTTATATCACCGGCCGGATACCGTACTGCAGACGCTGGATTATTATCAACCCGATATCGTTCACTTTTGCGAAGCCCTGGCAGGGCATGCGCGCTTATGGGATTTTTGTGATCAACTCACCAAACTACAGGCTGCCGTAAAAAGCCATTTTCCGGAAATAAAGGTGATGCGATCCATTCCGATTGCACAAACAGGGGCAGCCGATGCGGTGCCGACGCTGGATTTTGCTGAACGGTTTGAAGCCACCAGCGATTTTTTCTTGACCGACACCTTCCTGTCCGGGGTTAACGGAAACGACCCAGACATTCAGCCGGTGAATGGTTTTGTCGGTATTACCGGTAAAACCTGTAATTGGAAAACAGCCCGGGAACTGGTTGAATCCTTTCGCGTCCCGGTCATTCTGGCCGGTGGTATTTCACCGCATAACGCAGTCGTCGGCATTCAACAGGTCCATCCGGCCGGTGTCGACAGTTGCACCCTGACCAATGCCCATGATAAAAACGGACGGCCGATCCGGTTTAAAAAAGATCTGGCTAAAGTCAAACAGCTGGTTGCGGCGGTTCGTGGTGCTGCAATAGCGCTATCGAGCCGGTATGATGATAACGCTTGATAGGCCAATTATTCTTTGAGATCGCTTATAGCAGTCAAGGAGGTATCCAGAAATGCTCGAAAGTGGTGATTTGAGAAAGGGGCTCAAAATCGAACTGGACGGTGAGCCCTATGTGATTGTCCAGTTTGAATTTGTCAAGCCCGGCAAGGGACAGGCACTTTACAAATGTAAATTGAAAAACATGCTGACCGGTGCCCAATTTGATAAGACCTTTCGATCCGGTGAAAAATTCAATTCCGCCGACCTGGAAGAGGTCCAAATGGAATATTTATACGCGGATGGCGATCGCTTCTGTTTTATGAATACATCCAACTATGAACAGGAATTTGTAACTGCAGAACAGATCGGTGACGCCAGAAATTTTTTAAAAGAAAACACGGTTTGCAATATTCTGTTGTTCAAGAGCCGGCCGATTGAAGTGACACTGCCGTATTTTATTGATTTGAAAGTCGTTAAAACAGATCCCTGGGTGAAAGGGGACACCGCTTCGGGTGATTCCAAACCGGCAACCCTGGAAACCGGCCATGTCTTAAATGTGCCGCCGTTCATTCAGGAAGGTGAATCGATCCGCATCGACACCCGCACCGGGCAATATGTCGAACGCGTAAAAGAATAACCCGGGGACAGCCCGCTGGATTCTGAATACGACCCGCTCAAGCCGCATGGTTTTAGAGTCCAAAATTAGTGGATTTTTGCAATCGCTATTGAATTCCAGAAGTCTGGGATCTCAGATAGTGCATCACCAGACCCTGCCGCCGACACCGGCTCGATGGGCTGAACCGGAACGTCCATGGCCGCTTGCGATTGAAACCATGCTGGAATCCGCCGGTATCAAACGTTTGTACCGGCATCAGGCCCGGGCCATTGATCTGATCCGCAACGGCCGGCACGTGATGGTCGCCACCCCGACGGCCAGCGGTAAAACCCTGATTTACGACCTGCCGGTGCTGGAACAGTTTATTTCAGACCCGGAGGCAACCGCCCTGTATCTATTTCCCTTGAAAGCCCTGGCGCAGGATCAGTTGCAGACTTTTGAAATGCTGACCGCCCACCTGGAATCTGCCGGGCCGTCGGGCGCTATCTATGATGGTGACACCTCCGCCTATCATCGCAAAAAGATCCGGCAGGCCCCGCCGAACCTGATTATTACCACCCCGGAGATGCTGCATCTGTCATTGATGGCCTTTCATCAAAAATGGGCCGCTTTCTGGTCACGACTGCGAATGGTGGTGGTTGATGAAGTCCATACCTACCGCGGTGTGATGGGTTCCCACCTGGCCCAGATTTTCCGAAGATTTCATCGCATTGCCGCCCATTATGGTCGCTCGCCGACTTTTGTCTTCAGCTCGGCTACGGTAGCCAATCCGGCGCAGCTGGTCAATCAACTCGCCGGCCTGGACGTCGACGTGGTTGATACCAGCAGCGCACCCCGGGGACGCCGGCATCTATTATTCCTGAATCCTTCCCTCGGTCCGGCCCGCACGGCCATACTGCTGCTCAAAATAGCCCTGAAACAGAATCTGAGAACCATCGTTTATACCCAATCCCGCAAATTGACCGAGTTGATTGCCATGTGGGCCGGCAACGAATCCGGCCGCTTTGCCGACCGGATCAGTGCCTATCGCGCCGGGCTTCTTCCGCAGGAGCGTCGCGAGATTGAAGCGCGGCTGGCAAACGGCGATCTGCTGGCCGTTATTTCAACCAGTGCATTGGAGCTGGGAATCGATATCGGGGATCTGGATCTTTGCCTGCTGGTAGGCTATCCGGGGTCGATTATTTCCACCTGGCAGCGAGGCGGACGGGTGGGTCGAAGCGGTCAGGATTCTGCTCTGATCCTGATTGCCGGAGAAGATGCGCTCGATCAGTATTTTATGCGAAATCCGCAGGATTTTGTTGAGCGCGCACCAGAACCGGCCGTCGTCAATCCCTTGAATGCCCAAATAATGGGCCCGCATCTGATCTGTGCGGCTACAGAGCTGCCCCTGGACATTGCCGACCCCATCATTGCCATCGAACCTGCGGCTGACATTCTGGCTGGACTTGAGCGCGACGGCCGGCTGCTGCGCAGTGCCGACGGGCGCACAATTTATGCGGGGCACAAGGCGCCTCACCGCAAGATCAATTTGCGCGGGGCCGGAAATCCCTTTCAGATCATTGCCGATAATACCAACAGGCCCATCGGAGAAATTGATGACTTTCGGGCCTTTCGGGAAACGCATCCCGGAGCGGTATATCTTCATAAAGGCGACACCTTCGTGGTGAAAGGCCTGGATATCCCGCGGCGAAAGATCACGGTTTACCAGGACCGGGTCGCCTATTATACGCGCGTGCGGGGCCATACCCAGACTGAGATCTTAAGCGTCGAAAAATCTAAAAACATATATGGAACAGTTGCTTATTATGGAAAAATTAAGGTAACAGATCAGGTTACTGAATATGAACGCTGGTGCATCCGGACCCACAGACGCCTGGACCGATTTGCCTTGGACCTGCCACCCCAGGAGTTTGAAACCGAAGGATTCTGGTTTAGCATACCCGCTGCAATCCAGCATGAATGCGATGCCCAGGGTGTGGACCTGATGGGAGCACTGCACGCCATCGAGCATGCGGCCATCGGTATCTTCCCCTTGATGGTCATGGTGGATCACAGAGACATCGGCGGAATGTCAACCCATTACCACCCCCAAACCGGAGGCGCTGTTATCTTTATTTATGACGGGATCCCCGGTGGTGCCGGTCTGACACGCGCGGCATTTGAAAAAGCCCAGGGCTTGTTGCGCTATACACAGAACGTCATTTCGGCCTGTCCCTGTGAATCCGGTTGCCCGTCTTGCGTTCACTCACCCCAGTGCGGCTCCGGTAACCGGCCGATGGATAAAGGCGGAGCCGTCTTCGTATTAGAGCACCTGCAGGTCTGCGAAGCACCCAAAGACCGCCTTCATACAAGATCTGACCGCTTGTCCTCACAGCACCGGACATCACCGGTTCGCGAAGGGGCATTGCCATCCGGGCAAGGTCAGACTTCCGGTGATCTGTATTACGGGGTATTTGATCTGGAAACGCAGCGTTCAGCCGCAGAAGTCGGCGGCTGGCAACATGCCGACCGCATGGGTATCAGCTGCGGCGTGATTTACGATGCGCGTACCAAGACATTTCGTTCTTACCTGGAAGATCAGACCGCAGACCTGATCGCTTATCTTCACCGGTTTGACCTGGTGATCGGCTTTAATGTTAACCGATTCGATTATCGGGTCCTGCAGGGCTATTCAGCGTTTGATTTTACGACATTGAACACCCTTGATATCCTCGAAGAAATTCACAACCATTTAGGATACCGGCTGTCATTGGCCCATCTGGCGCAGGAAACGCTGAATTCCAGTAAGACGGCAGATGGACTCCAGGCCCTCAGGTGGTGGAAACAGGGACGCATTAACGACATTATCGCGTATTGTAAAATGGATGTAAAGCTGACGCGCGACCTTTTCGAATTCGGCCGTCAGAAGGGCTACCTGATTTTCCGCAATCGCGAACAGAAAAAAATCAGGATACCGGTCAACTGGCAAAAAGACCGCTTCCGGGATGGGCTCTTTTAGATTTCTAGTATTACACTTTAGTCGCAGCCAATTTAATGATTTCCTTTATGTATTGATAGAAACAAAACTATATACAATATAACTAATTGCAGACATTGATAATTTTTATTTGACATTTATTCTTTTTCCTTTTATTCAACAAGAAAATTGATGTTCAAGCGGGTTTCACTCCTATATTTCTGGCGACTTTCGAATAATCGGTATTTCTCATATCATTACATTCTTCTCAGTTTAGTTCGATAACAAATCTGCAGTCAAGCTTGCAGAGAGTTATTGGATTCATTAATCAGCGCAGTTAGGAGGTTTACTATGCTGGTAAAACGGAAAAAAACGTCACGGCAGATATTTTTTGTTGTTTTTTTATTCCTTGCTTTTGCAACGGCAGGGTTTGCAGCCAGAATAGTTCCTACAGGCAAGGTTTCCATTGTTAAAAGCGGCAATGTAATAGCTGAGTTCAATCAGGAAGCCTCGCTTCCCGAAGGTCTCTTATTAAGATGCGAGGCTGAGTGTGCTGTCCAGCTGGACGACGTTGATATGAAGGTAGAACCCATGACCGCATTTGCCGTCAGCCCGATGGCAAATCGCACCGACTTAAAGGTTCAGCAAGGAATCGTTTATTTTACACTAAAAGAATCCTCCCGACCTCTGCATTTCGATACACCTGTTGAAAATGCGACTATCGACGATCTTTCTATGATTGATGGCGAATTAAAGGGTTATGTGCGTGCAGTCGCCGATGTTACCGAAATCGGTGTTCTCAGCGGTGGTGCAGCAATGCTCAAGCTCGGATCAGATGAAATAGCAGTTTTCTCGGGAGAAAAGCTTACCGTTGTCATAGCTGATAGCGAAAAGACTACTTCCGCAAACAAAGAGCAGAAAAATCTCAACAAAAACACAAGATTTACGATCGGAGCTATTCACGGCGACAGTGCTTCCGGCGCTGGAGGTCACGGTGGCGGTTTCGGTCCCGGTCCCGGTGGTGGC
Organism: Desulfobacterales bacterium; assembly: GCA_050123735.1. Classification (GTDB taxonomy): domain Bacteria; phylum Desulfobacterota; class Desulfobacteria; order Desulfobacterales; family JAHEIW01; genus JAHEIW01. The sequence goes on from JASFGN010000099.1 coordinate 7,904, forward strand.
GGCGGCGGTTTCGGTCCCGGTCCCGGTGGTGGCGGTTTCGGTCCCGGTCCCGGTGGTGGCGGTTTCGGTCCCGGTCCCGGAGGCGGAGGCCCCGGCGGCGGTAACGGTGGTGGTGACGGCGGTGGCGGTCCCGGCGGCGGTAACGGTGGTGGTGACGGCGGTGGCGGTCCCGGTGGCGGTCCCGGCGGCGGTAACGGTGGTGGTGAC
>JASFGN010000100.1:0-8086 GCA_050123735.1 Desulfobacterales bacterium
ATGTTTCTGGTAATTCTATTTGCAGCCGCAGGGCTTGCTGTCGCCAGGGAAAACCCGGTCTATCAGGGGTACATCTGGGTTCCGGCCTTATTGCTTGCCATGAGCGTCGTGATTATTGCCACAACAGTTATCCGCCTGATCAAGCGCTATACCCAAAAACCGATCCGCTAGCACCTCCAATCTGCCAAATCCAACAGTTAAAGTTAGGCATCATTTAGCGTGAATTCAACATCTGGCGACGGGCTCGGGACCACTGTCATCACGACCTTCGATAAGTGGATAGATGAGCTCGATGAAATGATAGAGTATTCGAGCCGTCGCGCCCCAGATGATGATGTCTTTGAAAGGATATTCTAGTTCACGGATATCGGGCATGGTCAGGTGAAAACTTTTGACATGATGCGTTTCAATAAGAGTGTTCAATGGAATTTCAAGAACTCTGGCGATTTCGTTCGGATCGAATCGAACCGGCCCATTGCCTCTCCAGTACCCTACAAAAGCCTCGATGTCTCTATGTTGGGTAAGGGTCTGGAAGTGTCCGAGGGAACCGATAAAATCGATCTGATCCTTGCTGATGTTCAGTTCCTCCTCCAGCTCTCGAAAAGCAGTCGCAAGCGGACCGGAATCCGCGTTTTCCATGTGTCCGCCCGGTAAGGCAACCTGGTTGCGCCAGGGATAACCTTCCGTATCCGATTTTTGAATGGCCAGAATGTGAGGATCCGGTCGGTTATATAGCAGCAGAAACACGCACGCAGGCGTATGGGTATCATCGGCCTGACATCGAATCGGATCGGAATGATGGATAACTTCTTTGATGCGCTTATAATCGATAGATTTAAACATCATTGTTAAAATTAGCGGGTTAACCCATGTGCGGGTCGCAGGGCGGCCCTCGGCTTCCATTGTATGCCCCCCCCGTGGGGTCACCGTGGTGTCTGGGCGGGAAAAATCAACGCAGATGATTAATCCTCAGCATGCTGTTCTAAAATCGTTTTGAGGATAAGTTTCATTATATCCGGTGGAATATAACCGGGGCGGCGGCCAATGATACGACCATTTTCAGCGATGAAGATCGTATCCGGCAGACCCCTGACATCATAATGGCTGGATGTGGTCGTTTCCCTGTCAAAGTCGACTTTAATGGGAATGAAATTTTCATTCAGAGATGAAATAATCACCGGGTCTTTGAACGTCTCATTCTCCATTACCCCGCAATAATAGCACCAGTCCGCCCAAAAATGGATGAACACCTTTTTTTTTTCAAATTTACTGCGTGCCATTCCGTCATCATAGGAATGCCATTGGATCCCGGTGGAAGACGCAGAACCGTTGATGAAAAATAAAATTGAACAAAATAAACATAGTATGATGAAAACAGTTGTTTTAAACTTCATTTAGTTCCTGCCGGTCGGGTAGAATTTTTTAGCTCAGGACGCGAGTCGATATAATTAATTCTAACATCAATTCTCTGGTGTCGCAAATCGGGGGCTAAGATTTCGGGATTATTACCTTCTTATTTTGTGATCACAAACGTTATTGTTGGAGAAATTTTTGATCATCATCTCACCCAGTTCCTTGGAGCGATTGGCTGCAACCTCGACGGCATTGATCAGGGTGGTGCGTATGCCGCCACTTTCCAGCGTGGCCAGACCGGCTATGGCCGTCCCGCCCGGAGAGGTCACTCGATCCCTGAGCTGACCCGGGTGTTCCTGGGTCTCGATCAGCATTTTGGCAGCCCCCAAGACCGTCTGGGCGGATAAAAAAAGGGCCTCCTGACGAGACAATCCGACCTTTACACCGGCATCGGCCATGGCTTCAACAATCAAGAAGATATAGGCCGGACCGCTGCCGCTCAGGCCGGTGATGGCATCCATCAGGTAATTTTCAGGGATAAAGACTGTTTTACCGATGGAATTAAAAATGGTCATCGCCAGTTTGATATCCTCTTTGGATGCGTGTTTTCCGGCTGCAATGGCTGTGGCCGCTTCTTTTACGGCAGCGGCGATGTTGGGCATGACCCGAATCAGGCGCAGTTTTTTGTTCAGACAGGACTCAATGGCTTCCATGGGCACACCGGCCGCAATCGAAATGATGAGTTTGGACATATCGAGCTTTTCTGCAGTTTCATTGAGAACGGCCGCCATAATCTGGGGCTTGACGGCATAGATCACAATGTCTGAACCGGCAACCGCCTCCAGATTATTGGCTGTCGTTTGAACCCTGTAAGTGTCCCGTATGGCTTTAAGTTTGGCTTCACGCACATCGGTGCAAATGATATTTCCGGGTTTGGACGATGCCGAACCAATCAGTCCGCTGATAAGCGCTTCGCCCATATTGCCTGTTCCGATAATGCAAATTTTCTTGTCTCTTAACATGATGATAGACTCCGATCGGCGAATTGAGTCATAAAAAAACGCCAATGATCCGCATGCGCTAAGCCGGGCTTGGTCGGCAGCGGCAATGGCTTGTATTCATTTCTCTTAAAATTTCTGCAATTTATAGGCTGCCCTGGTGTTAGTCAAGCAAATAATGGCGTAAATAACGCCGGTGTGTGACCCGATGGCTGCATCTCACACCGTAAAGGGGGCATGAATGAAATAGGCCCTTGAATGCTGGAATATGGGAAAATTGGAATGTTGAGCAGAAAATAGGGTGAGGAACCAGATTGTTCGCCCGATTTTGTGATTGACATCGTCTGATTTAAACATTATAATGGTCTAACCATTATAAGAATACGATTTAAAATTTTTACCCCAAAAGTATAAAAATATGAAAACACGAGAGGAAAATCGTTGATGTTCCAGGCTGCCAAGCAAACCAAGGTTTTTCAGGATGTTGTCGCGCAAATCCAGGAGGCTATTCTGGATGGTCGGCTCAAAACCGGCGACACCCTGCCGTCGGAACGGCAGCTCAAAGACATGTTCAATATCAGTCGCGGCACATTGCGCGAAGCATTGCGGGTCCTGGAGCAAAAGGGCTTGATTGAAATCAAACTGGGTGTCGGCGGTGGGTCGGTGGTCAAGGATCTGAATGCCGACCAAATGAGAGAAGGCCTGGCACTTTTGATCCGGTCGCAAAAAGTTTCCTTGAATCATCTGGCCGAATTTCGTGAAGATGTGGAAGGGTTTGTCGCTGCCCGCGCCGCTGCCAATCGCTCGGCTTCAGACGTTGGCACACTGACCGAACTTCTAAACGCGGCCCGCAAATGCATCGAGGTGGGCCCGGAGCAACGAGATGCCTTTCTCGACATTGACAAACGCATCCACATGATACTGGCACGGGTGGCGGCAAACCCGATATACATATCGGTGCTGCATTCGATCCATGACAACATCCATCGTTATTATGATGAATTTCTGTCCATGGACAAACGCGAATTGCAGGAAAACTACCGCGACCTGTGTGATCTGGTGCATGCGGTTGAGAAAGGTCAGGCCGAACGGGCGCGCCGTCTGGCTCGCAATCACGTTCGCCGCTTCAATTCATATATGCAAATCAGAGAACAGATGACAGAAAACAGAAGACAGAAAACAGGGAAACCATAAGACACCTTCATTTACATTTTTTTAATCTGTCTTCTGACCTCGACTCGGCTGAGCTCGTCGCAGGCTGTCTTCTGAAAGTGAAACCCTCATATTTAAGATGGAAATAGATACACCGTAAAAATTCTTTAAGGCACGGCTTATGGATTTGAGACGAATAAAGAAGCATCCTGTTCTGCAAATACCTGAAAAAAAAGAGATCACTTTTACCTGGAATGGCAAAACGCTGGGCGGATACGAAGGCGAAATGATATCATCCACCCTTTTTGCCAACGGCATTCGGATATTCGGTCACCATCCCAAGGATAACAGTCCCCAGGGGTTGTTCTGCGCCAACGGGCAATGTTCCCAATGCCTGGTTATTGCTGACGGCCTGCCCGTCAAATCATGTATGACGCCGCTGTCGGAGGGCATGGTCGTTGAAAGCGTCGAGGGGTTGCCCAAACTGCCGGAAGACGATGTTGAGCCGCAAATTCAATCTGCAGATGTAAAAGAAGTCGATGTTTTGATCATCGGAGCCGGCCCGGCAGGTCTGGCGGCGGCCGTGGAACTGGGGAAACGGGGTGTCGAGACCCTGGTCCTGGATGATAAGGACCGGCCGGGGGGCAAACTGGTTTTGCAAACCCATAAATTTTTCGGCTCGGTCGAAGATTCCTACGCCGGAACCCGCGGCTTTGAGATCGCGGCCATTCTGGCAGATGAAATCGGCAAACTGGACTCGGTGGACATCTGGCTGAATACGACAGCGGTCGGAGTATTTTCAGATAAGATCGTCGGTGCCGTCAAAGGCGTCAAAAAACAACAGTATCGGCGAATCAGGCCTAAAAAGCTGTTAATCGCCACCGGTGCCAGGGAAAAAATGCTGTCTTTTCCGGGGAACACCCTGCCGGGGGTTTATGGTGCCGGCGCATTCCAAACGCTTGTCAACCGCGATCTGATCAAATCCTCGGAAAAGGTGCTGATCGTCGGTGGTGGTAATGTTGGGCTTATTGCCGGATACCATGCCATTCAGGCCGGTATCGAAGTCGTTGCCCTGATTGAAGCCCTGCCGCAGGTCGGCGGTTACAAGGTTCATGCCGATAAGCTCAAGCGGCTGGGGGTGCCGATTTTAACCGGCCATACCGTTGTGGCGGCAACGGGTCAGAATAAAGTCGAAGCGGTCACCGTCGCCCGCCTGGATCAGGATTGGAAAGTGGTTCCGGATACCCACAAAACGTATGCGGTGGATACCGTTCTGATTGCCGTCGGCCTGGCCGAAGTGAATGAATTTTATTTAAAATCACGACAGTGGGGCATGGATGTGTTCTGTGCCGGTGATGCCCAGGAAATTGCCGAAGCATCGGCGGCCATGTTTACGGGCAAGATCGAGGGCTTAAAAATCGCCCAGTCGCTGGGCCTGCCGGTCGGTGAGATTCCCGCAGAATGGGATGAAAAAGCCACTATTTTAAAATCCAAACCCGGCCCGATCCGGACGCGCGAACAGCCCGCACGCGAAGAGGGGGTATTTCCGATTTTCCACTGTTACCAGGAGGTGCCCTGCAATCCCTGCACCTCGGTCTGCCCGGTTGGTGCGATTCGAACCGAACGGGATGACATCACCGGCTTGCCCTATATCATTGATTTAGAAGCCTGTACCGGTTGCGGCAGCTGTGTGGCCGTCTGCCCGGGTCTGTCGATGATTCTCGTCGACTATCGAGATGATCCCGAGCATCCCCTGGTCACTTTGCCCTATGAAATCTGGCGCGAGCGGGTTGAGGTCGGCCAGAAAGTCCCGGTTACCGATGTAGACGGTGCTGTTCTGGGGTATTATCCCGTGGAAAAGCTATCGACCCGGCGCAAATTCCCGGGAACGCTGCTGGTGCAGGTAAAAGTCGATAAAAAAGTGGCCAAAGCGGCCATGGGTATCTGGGTGCAGGAGCAGCAAATTGATCCTTCCTTGATCTATGAGAAAGAATTGCCGCCGGATGACGCCATCATCTGTCGATGCGAACGCATAACAGCCGGTGAGATTAAAGCGGCTATCCGCAAGGGCATCAGGGATATCAATCAGTTAAAAGCCGTAACGCGCGTCGGCATGGGTGCCTGTGGATCAAAAACCTGCCGGCCGATGATCTGGCGAATATTTCAGGAAGAAGGTATCGATCTGGGCACGGTAACCGATCGCGTCGATCGACCCTTGTTTGTCGAGGTTCCGATCGGCATACTGGCCGGAGCCCATCAAGGAGGCCGAATTGAAAACAAGTGATGTGATCGTTGTCGGAGCAGGCTCAGTCGGTGTGCCGACCGCCCTGGCGCTTGCCGAGCGGGGTTTCAAAACCCGCGTAATCGACATGCATCCGTCACCGGGCCAGGGCGAAAACAAACATGCCATCGGCGGCATCCGGGCCACCCATTCAGACCCTGCCAAAATTCTCACCTGTCGGCGGTCCCTTGAAATTTTTTCAACCTGGCAGGATCTGCATGGCGACAACATTGAATGGCTCAAGGGCGGCTATACTTTCCCGGTTTATCGCAAAAAAGATGAGACCATCCTAAAAAAGCTGCTGCCCGTCCAGAAAAAATACGGCCTCAATATCGATTTCATGGGACCGAATGATATCAAGAAAATCATTCCCGGCATCAATCCCAGGGGGTTGCGGGGCGGCACCTTTTCACCGGATGACGGGTCGATTTCACCGCTTCTGGCCGTCAATGCCTTTTATCAGCGGGCCGTTGGGCTGGGGGTCGATTTTCACTTCAAGGAGCGCGTTGGTCAAATTCAGGTTGCCAACAATGAGGTCATCGGCGTAGAGACCGAAAACGCTGAATATCGTGCACCCATTGTCGTTGATACGGCCGGGCCCTTTTCACCGGAACTGAGTCGTACTGCCGGCATCGACCTGAAGGTCATACCGGATTCCCACGAAGGCGCCATCACAGAACCGGTCAGGCCGTTTTTTAAATGCATGGTGGTGGATATTCGTCCCGGGCCGGGATCCAAGAATTTTTATTTTTACCAGAATCTGCACGGGCAAGTCATTTTTTGCATCACGCCTGATCCGCCCATTGTCGGCACCGCTAAAGGCGAGACGGCTGAATTTCTTCCCCAGGTCGGTGCCCGCCTGGTGCACCTGCTGCCGCGGCTGAAGAATTTAAGGGTGCGCCGAACCTGGCGCGGTCTGTATCCGATGACGCCGGACGGCTCGCCGCTGGTGGGCTGGAACCAGCAGATCAGGGGCTTGCTGCATGTCACCGGTATGTGCGGCCAGGGCCTGATGCTCGCACCGGGGGCCGCCGAAGTGGTTGCCCGCCTGATAGCCGGGGAAACCACCGATGACGATCGAATCATTTTAGAAGCCTTTTTGCCCCAGCGGTCTTTCAAGGGGCAGGAGGAGCTCAAATAGGCGAAACCGCACTCCGCCTGCTGCGGAATTGCGGCTGCGCCTTACGCGTTAAATGGTTAATTAGTTGATTGGTTAAATCGTCTGCATTTCTGCAGCTCGTAACTTGATCCACACATCAAATAGTCGATCGATGTATTCCATCTTAACGATTTAACGAATTAACCATTTAACGATTTAACTGAAAACGATTTAACTAAAAAGGAACCTTGATTGCAAAGCGGCTTAAATGTATAGATAGAGTTTAAACGAATGAAAAGGAGCAAATACATGCCGGATTATCATTTAAAAGAAATGAAAACGTTGGATTACAAACGACCCGAAATTACCAGCGGCTACGCCGATCAGACGTTATACGTCAATCTGTCCGACGCCCAAATCGATATTAGACCGGTTGATGCGAAAACCAGAAAAACGTTTATCGGCGGCAAGGGCTATGACCTGTGGCTGCTGTGGAATGCCGTTCAGCCCACCACCCGCTGGAATGATCCTGAAAATGCCCTTTGCATTGCAGCCGGCCCGCTGGGTGGAACCCCCATCTATCCGGGTTCCGGCAAAAGTATTGTGGCCACCCTATCGCCGACCACCGCCTCGGTAATCGATTCAAACGTCGGCGGTTATTTCGGGCCCTATCTCAAATTCTCCGGTTTCGATGCTCTCGAAATCCAGGGCAAGACGGCTTCCGAAGTGGTGGTCTATATCGACGGGGTCAACCAGAAGGTGCAGCTTTTCGAAAGCAGCGGCCTGCCGGACAACGCCTATGAACTGTCTGCCATTTTAACCGAGCACTTTGCCCAGGGAAAGCCGCGTAACGTTTCGGTGGTATCCACCGGCCCGGGGGCCAAAAATTCCCTGATCGGATGCCTCAATTTTACCTGGTATGACCCCAAACGCAAACGGGCCCGCTACAAGCAGGCCGGCCGCGGCGGTGTCGGATCTGTTTTTGCCGACAAGGGTTTAAAGGCGCTTGTCGCCTGCTGGAAAAACGTCACCGCCGACACCAATAACCCGGCGGACAAAACCCGTTTGAAAAATGTGGCCAAGCTGCATTCCCGTGAAATTGTAGAATTGGATCCCAAGCAAAACGAAATGGCCAAAATCGGCACCACGCACCTCGTCACCATCATGAATGACCATGATCTGCTACCGACCCATAATTTCCGT
>JASFGN010000101.1:0-8048 GCA_050123735.1 Desulfobacterales bacterium
AAAGGTCTCCAACCGGGCTTTGTATACCCGCCAGCGGCCGTCTGTTTTGAGCATCTCCAGATTAAGCTGGTACAAATCGGCGTTGTTGCCCACCGTTTCGATCCAGCCCTTTGGATTGTCATAGAGTTTTTTTAGATCGGGAAGAACGCGATCCTTCTTAACGATCAGCAAATAGGTTCCGCAAGACGCCCGATTATCTTCGGCCAAAAGCGTAACCGAGGGCTTGGGATATAAAATTTTAATCTGACCGTAGTGTTTTAATGCCAACCAGACGATGCGTTTGATTGCCGAACGATCATACCCGCCGGGTTGACCCACGATGTCTTGGGTGGCCAGCTCCATCAAGCCGCTGATATTATGGGCCTCGGCCAGGGCTGCCCCTTTTTGAACCAGCTTCCGGATGGCCGCGGCGTCATCTTGCTGCGAGCAGGCGGATGCCACCAAAAAGAAAACCGATCCGAGCACGGCCAGTCGCATCGATTTTCGACGGCAAAAAAACCCCCTCATGGTATAGTCCCGGTATTGCAATGTGTTGTATGGACCTTTTCTGTCAATCCGGCTGCGGAACTTGTGATGAATGATGATGGATGATGGGTTGATCTTTGACGGCGTTGATGACAAACGTAAATCGTGCAGCAAATGATTGGATTTTCCCCTCTGCCTCATATGAAAAAGTGTAATGTCCGCTGATGCACTCAAAGGCTTCGCCGGCGCGATACGCATTTAATGTTTCCGGATGCAACCGGACCTTTAGCCCGGGTTTGGAAGCCAGGCTTTCAAAATACGCTCTGATAGCGGCTTTGGTGATGGCTGGCTGCGGCGAGAATGTTGGCAGCAAGGTTGCCGAATCATCGTACATCTCAAGCGCGCCCTCTAAATCACCGGCATTGACCCTTTCAATCCAGGTTTGCAAGATGGCATTCATAATAAAAATCGATATCAGAAGCAAACGCTTTTTACAACTGGGCAAAACGTTTTTCCTTTTCTGAATGGCTTGATGCAGCCCTGGGATTGGATAACGTTTATCGACCGTCTGAAACATCCATAGATTGGTGGCATTGGACAATGCGAGTGAGATGCATCCAGCGATGGTAGACGGATGTCCCTGTTGCCTCAGCAAATGTGCAGCGCCCATAAAGCCGGTCAGGATGCCGATCGGATAACTGGCAAGGGCAACGCAAAAAAGGCTCCAAACGAAACATAAGGCCTCATCCAGACCGGCTAGCGGCTCGGCTATTTTTTTTGCGAAATCAGCCGCAGGCACATCGGATAGCGATAAAATTCGCCCTGATTGGCTTTGACGCCGGCAACGATGACCATGATGAGGCCAAAAATAGCAAAGCCGATCAGCAGAAAAATGCCGATAATAATCAGCATTAAAACAGCTGATATTAGCATGTAGATAAAAAGCGAGATCTGGAAGTTAAGCGCTTCTTTGGCCTGATCGGCGACCAATTCGGATTCATTTTTCTTTAATTGCCAGACGACAAAGGGGCCGATAAAATTACCCAGCGGCACGATCATGGAACAAAACGTGCTGATGTGGGCCCACATCGCCCAGTTATTCTCCTCATCTTCACTCAGCGTCGCCTTCGCCTGTGCACGGGTTTGATTTTGACGCTTGACCAGAACCACCAGCCCCATGATCGGACCGGCGAGAATGCCGATGAAAATCAGCACCCCTCCCCAGACGATGCCCTTGATTATTTCCATTAATTCAAAACGGCGAACCAGCAGATTGTCGCTGCCGGGAATTTCGCCGTCAACCGTAACTCCGTAGGAGCCGAGGGTGTCCAATTTGACTTGCGCAATGGCCTGCAGAACCCTGCTGCCATTCTCTTCGGTATAAGGGATCTCAACCGGTTGCAGGGCCAATTCTTTTCCGGTGGCCAGATCCATCAAATAGATGTCAAAATCCCGGCCCAGGCGATTATTGGCCATGTTAAATACGCTATACCTAGCGGTTTCATAGAAGAAGATATAGGTTCCGGGATTATCGATCTGAATATCAGTTTCGCCCGGCACCATCAGGCGGATTTCGGTGTCCAAATAGGCGTGCAGGGTGTTGAACAACGTCATCCCGCCGGCAATAATCGGGAACAGGAAAAGCAATGCGGCTACAGCATACCAGAATCTGCCGGGGCCGGTGCCGGTTGCCGCCGGCCTGGGGTGAGCCGCAGCGGCCGGTGATGGCTGTACCGCCGTCCCGTTTTGAACCGACGGAACGGGTGCGGCCACATCCATCGGGGCTGATTGCGCGGGCAGCGGCGGCGGTGCGGTTGCGCCGGCGCTTTCTATCGGACAGATAATACAATCCGCACCGGCCTCTTTAAAAACGTTATTGATTTTTAGAGCAGTTTGATGATCGACATTTTTTTTGATCACAATCCGCTTGCCCGAAAACAATTTATAAATGGTTTCTTCATCTGCTTTTAAAAGCTTTGCCAGATTGGATTTGACTTCTTCCAGCTCCCAGCCCGGAATAATGCGCCCGGAAAAGTCGACATTATATAGTATCGCAGACATAACCGTTTCCTCGTTTGCTTTTTTTTGGGATCATTGCCAATACGGTTCCATATCGCAATTTTTTTTTGACAACCATCGTTCCCGCATATTGAAAAACAGTGATGGAAAGAGGTGAAATCGTAAAAAAGCAACCGCAATGACGCTGTTAGCCCCAAGTCTTTCTTCGGCTAAATAGAGGAAATGGTTTAGTTTTTTTTAAAGTTTTTGACCTGCTGTATAAATCCGTGGTGGCCGAAGCCACCGGCAGAATGATGATGATCAGCAGTCAGAGGTAAGATGAGGATGGTCAAATCAGGCTCAGAAAGTACTGGTGGAATCGAAGATCACTTGTCAGTTCGGGGTGAAATGCCGTCGCTAAAAGCCTATTCTCAAGTGCCGCAACCGGCATGCCGTTTGCCAGACTGGCAATTTTGACTGCCCGGCCTTTTGTTTGAACCAGCCTGGGCGAACGAATAAATATTCCCGGAAACGGACGGGCGTTTCCATTTTTGAAGACGTCTACGTATACATCTTCCTGAAAACTCTCTTTTTGCCGGCCATAGGCATTGCGTTCAACCACGATATCCATGGTGCCCAGCAACGGCTGATCCATACCAATCGACTTGGCCATCAAAATCATTCCGGCACACGTGCCCCAGACGGGCTTATTACCGGAGAATTGACGCAAAGGGTCCATCAATTGATACTGGACGGCCAATTTGCCGATGGTGGTGCTTTCACCCCCGGGTATGATAATCCCGTCCAGGTTTTTTAATTCTTCCGGCAAGCGCACCTCGACAGTTTCAACATCGAGCTGCCGCAACATGTGAATGTGTTCACTAAATGCGCCCTGGAGTGCCAGTACACCGATTTTCATTGTTCAGTTGTGCCCGTTGAGTGCCGAAGGTCCCCGGAAAACGGGACGGAGACCGTTAATAATAAAGATGGTCGTTTTATCTTTTATGATTTTCTGTGAGGGCTTTGTGCCTTTGTGGTGAAAAGAGATCAAACCATTTTTACCAGCCGCGATCGGCCAGGGTCTCTCCATCTGCCAGTGTGCTCACGCTGATACCGACCATGGGTTCACCCAGATTTTGACTGATGTCAGCCAGGATTTTCGGGTCCTTGTAGTGGGTGGTGGCTTCGACAATCGCCTTGGCTCGGCGGGCCGGATCTGCGGATTTAAAAATTCCGGAGCCCACAAATACACCATCCACGCCAATTTGCATCATCAAGGCGGCATCCGCCGGCGTGGCGATGCCGCCGGCCGCAAAATTGACCACCGGCAACCGCCCCATTTCTTTAGTTTGTTTGACCACTTCATAGGGAGCACCGATATCTTTGGCATAGGCCATTAATTCATCGTCCGGTTTAACGGTTAAATCACGGATGGCGCCCAATACCGTACGGGCGTGGCGCACGGCCTCTACTATATCACCGGTACCCGCTTCGCCTTTTGTTCGGATCATGGCGGCCCCTTCTCCGATGCGGCGCAATGCCTCACCTAAATCCCGGCACCCACAGACAAACGGGATCGTAAAGGCATGCTTGTCAATATGGTGGCGCTCATCGGCCGGGGTGAGCACCTCACTTTCGTCAACATAGTCTACGCCGATAGCCTCTAAAATCTGAGCCTCTACAAAATGACCGATGCGGCATTTTGCCATCACCGGTATGCTGACCGATTCCATGATCTCTTTGATCAATGCCGGATCCGACATGCGTGCGACACCGCCGTGTTCACGGATGTCGGCTGGAACACGCTCCAGGGCCATCACTGCCACTGCACCGGCTTCCTCGGCAATGACGGCATGCTCGACGGATACCACATCCATAATGACGCCGCCTTTGAGCATCTGTGCCAGTCCGCTTTTCACCGTAAAGCTGCCCACCCTGTCATCTGATTTTTTTTCGTGTGTTTTCATTGGATTTACCCCCCGTGAAACAAAATTCAGGCGTTTGATATGAGTTGCAGTCACAGTAGCAGGTGTGTTAAGGTAAAAACAGATACAGATAATTAAAAAAATATGCATAACAGTTCGACCGTCATCTTAACCGTATTGACGCCTTTTTACACCCCATGGTGCCACCAGTGGCCTGACAATAAACGGTATGCGCGGAGCAAAAAATGGATCCTTCCAAGAGAATTTTTCGGTATCGACATCTGGCCGAAGAGATCGAGCAAAAAATTTTAAGCGGGACCTACCACCCCGGTGAGCGGCTGCCCTCGATCCGCAAAATGCACAAGCAATCCAGCCTGAGCATCTCCACGATCTATCATGCCTACCTGGAACTGGAATCCATGGGGCTGGTTGAGGCCCGGCCAAAATCTGGCTATTACGTCAATCCCGTCGCCCTGCAAAACTTAAAAATCCCGCGATTTAAGAAAGCATCTTTTCCGCCCAAAAAAGTCAGACTGTCATCCATGATAAATTCGGTCATTTCAGCCATCAGCAATCCTTATTTTTTGCCTCTGGGCTCAACGGTCGTCGATGCGAACCTGATGCCTTTTAAGCACTTTTCCAGAATTCTGAAAACCCTCTCCCATGTGGATTTAAAATCCATGATTTCATATTCTCCTTCGGAGGGGTATGCTGAACTTCGCCGGCAGATTGCTTTGCGAACGGTGGGGGTTCTGGAAGGAATCGCACCTGAAGATATCATTATTACCAATGGATGTATGGAGGCTGTGGCCCTGTCGTTGCTGGCCGTTGCACGGCCGGGGGATACCATCGCGGTTGAAACCCCGACGAATTTTGGTTTTCTGCAATTGCTTCAAGAACTGGGGCTAATGGTGATGGAAGTGCCGGCTGATCCCAGATATGGTGTGGATATAGGCGAACTGGAAAAAATTTTTTGCCGCAACACGATCAAGGCCTGTCTGTTGATACCGAATTTTCACAATCCCCTGGGCGCTCTGATGCCCGACGATCATAAGGTCAGACTGATTCAATTAATCAATCAATATGGCGTTGCGGTTATTGAAGATGATATCAGCTCCGAATTGCATTTCGGGCGCAAACGGCCGATGCCTCTAAAATCATATGATACGCAAGACCGGGTGTTGACATGCTCTTCGTTTTCAAAGTCACTGGCTGCGGGATTGCGAATCGGTTGGCTGATTCCCGGTAAGCGATATATGGAAAAGATTCAGAATTTAAAAGCCGCAACAACGGTTTCGACGTCAACCCTGGATCAATACCTGATATCCCAATACCTGGCCGAAGGGGCTTTCGAGCGTCACGTCCGGCGGTTAAGACATTCCATTAAAAAACAAGTGGTTAGAACAGCTTTTGCCATCCAAAAACATTTTCCACCCGCAACCCGGCTGGCCATACCGGATGGCGGAACGCTGCTATGGGTTGAACTTCCACCACAGGTCGACGGTTTGCAAGTATACCGCAGGGCCCTGGAAAATCATATTGCCATCATTCCAGGAGAGGTCTGTTCAAACTCGCGGCAGTTTCATAATTTTATCCAGATTGGCTGCGGCTCGCCGTTTACAGAAGTTATGGAAAAGGGAATTATGAAATTGGGTGAGATCGTCTCAGATTTGTTACGCCGCTAACAGCCATCATAAAGATTTTGATCGCTGTCCGTCAGGGCACCGATTGCATCACGCAATGTCGTCCACGGTGTAGGTTCCCCACTGGCCGATTTTGACGATTCCGTCTTCTTCCAAGCCTTCCTGAATGGATTGAAAAACCGCATCAACGGCTTTGGCGGCGGTCTTTTTAGGAAGGTCACCCAGTTTTTCGGCCACTCTCTTGACCAACTCGGTTTTATTCATCTACACCTCTTTTTGTTGAAGTAAAAAATGGCTGCAAAACTGCCTTTTATGGTCGAGGATCCCGCATATCGCCGGATTGCGCATCTTGATTTTATATCTGAATGTGCTCAACACATGCAAATCGATTCAAAAGTAAAGCCTACAAATCGTGGCTGGCCTGCGACGAGCTCAGTCGAGTCGAAGCCACTCCCACTGTTATTCGTAAAACGGGGTTGTTTATCATGTTCGGATCCATAACAATTTGTGGGAGCGGCATCTTGCCGCAATAATTGAATATTTTGAGCCAGCTCGGAACACAGCCATCGGCCATTAGAGGCGGTCTTAAAGCGAGTTCTATTTCCAGCCAATGACCTGATACCCCTTATCCCTTAAACACTGCTCGACAAAGCGGCGCTCGATTTCATCGGGGTCACCTGATTTCCAGGCACCCCGCATCAATCCCCCGGCGCCGCCACCGGCCGCTCCGGCGGCTGCACCGCGACCGGGCCGACCGGTGACAGCCCCGACCGCTCCGCCGACCACTGCTCCGGTAACGGCCCCTTTGCCGGTCGAGGCAGCCATATTCTTGCCGGCATCGGTGGCATGGCCATGATCGGCTGCCAGCTGAATACATTCGTCAATATCGGCGCTGGCCACAGATGCGCCTGCCGCCTGATAGGTTGAATTTGGATAAAGAACCGGACGTTTTTTTGCACAGGCGGCCATCAGGAGCATGGTGGCGAACAGACAGACGGTCATTGTCAAATATTTTTTCATTTTAATGGCAGCTTTTCTCCCCGCATGCCCGTCCCAGCGAACAATGGCATGCAGCATCAATATTGAGGTTTGCCTGATTTTTGCATGTAAATAAATGCGAAGCTGAGATTGAATCTTCCTAAAGGCAACTCAAGCCATTATAAAATTAAAAAAGGGTGCGATCAAGTCCCTCGGAATGAATATCGCATTGTCCGTTTGATTATCATTTCATGGTGGGTGTGCGACATCAGGTCCCACATTAACCGCTCGTCAGAATTACAGACGTTTGCGGGTAAAATGTTGTCGACATCGCGAAAAATGAAAAAAGCAACAACCTGTGCTATTGAAATGTCAGGGTATCGACGATATTTTCCAGTTGATTGAGGCCGGATTCATCCTGATAGGTCAGCGCCATCAGTAAAGCATATCCCTTCATAATGGTGGCATATTGTCGTTGCCGGATGACGACACCGGGTCCCATGGTGATCTCGGTTTCCATGATATCAAATGGGACCCCATCGATGGTCATTTCGTAAATCTCTTTGGGATAAGAGACTTTCATTCGGCTGAATTTCATCAATTTTTTCGCATGGTAATGATAGTCGCTACCCCTTTTGATGCCGGGTGCATGCGTTACCTTTTCGGCGATCAACATAATTCCCGGATTGGTGGAAACAGCCGCCCCGGGTGGATGTTCATACGCGGTTAACAAATTGATGCTTTGTAGGTCTGCGGCTTTAATGGCGGCCTTTAAACTTTTATTCTCCCCGGCGACAATTTCACCGCCCCGTTTCATTATTTCGAGTCGGGATTCCAGATCCAGAACGTGCCAGGAACCCGGGATGCTGAGCATCAGATCAAAAAAGGTGTTGCTGTAAGTGCCGGCCTCAAACGTTCCGAAATCAATCGCCTTTTTATCACTGCAACCGATTATCAAAACGCTGCAAATCAAGCATGCGACCAGCAGCGGGTGCCGCGTCATTTTCATTTTTTCAGAGGTCCTTGCAAATTTCTGTCA
>JASFGN010000102.1:0-7967 GCA_050123735.1 Desulfobacterales bacterium
GTTTTCTGGTTTTGAGCGCCCACGCAGGTCAACAGATGGCTGGCCTCGAGTTCCAAGGTTTGTTCAAAACTGGCGTTCAATCCCTGATCGATGGCAATTCGGGAAAGTTTAAGGGATAGAGGGGATTTTTCTGCGATTTTCCCGGCCATGGCCATTGTTTCATCCAGAAGGCTTTCAGCCGCAACGACCTTATTTGCCAGCCCGATTCTCAGGGCCTCCTGCGCACCAATATGATCTGCGGTAAAAACCAGTTCCTTGGCTTTACCAAGCCCGACGATTTGGGCCAGCAGTTTGGTTCCGGCGGTCGTGATGGTCAGCCCGACTTCGGTCTCCGGAAATCCAAACCGGGCATCTTCCGCCGCTATCCGGATGTCACAGCTCAGGGCGAATTCACACCCGCCGCCCAGGGCATAGCCCCGGACGGCCGCTATTAACGGTTTTCCCAGATCCATCACCACGCGCTGCACTTCCTGAAGCCCCTCTGTTTCTTCGATCCAAACCTCAAAGCTTTTTCCGGCGGATGTTTCTTTGAGGTCCTCGCCGGCACAAAAAGCCCTGCCGGCACCCGTTAAGATAACCGCGTGGACATCCTGATCCTGTTTGGCTCTCTTCAGTTGCGCGATGAGGCCGTTTATCAGATCCCGGGTAATGGCATTCAGCCGCTGCGGCCGGTTGAGCGTGACGATCGCGATGTTGTGTTTTTTTTCATAAAGGACTGTTTGATTCGCCATGCAAGCCTCCATATCTGGGTTCAAAGGTTCAGAGCAAGGGTTCAGAGGTTCGGGTCGTTGGCTACTGGCTTCTTGCTGCTGGCAACTTTGAACCCTGTTTCGTGCATCCTGCGCAGCTCGTGCTTTAAGATCTTGCCGGTTTTGGTCATCGGCATCTCTGAAACAAACGCCACTTCCCGGGGGTAGGCATGCGCTTCGAGACGTTT
Source organism: Desulfobacterales bacterium (assembly GCA_050123735.1). Lineage (GTDB taxonomy): Bacteria > Desulfobacterota > Desulfobacteria > Desulfobacterales > JAHEIW01 > JAHEIW01. The sequence continues at coordinate 938 of JASFGN010000102.1, forward strand.
TTTTACATGTTCCTTGATGCTCTCTTCAAGCGCCTCATCGGGTTTCACCCCTGCTTTTGGCAGGATAAACGCTTTTACAATTTCGCCTCTGACGGGGTCGGGAACGCCGATAACGCCGACCAATGCAACGGCCTGATGTTTCATCAGACACGCTTCCACCTCACCCGGCCCGATCCTGAAGCCGCCGCTTTCGATGATATCATCCTGCCGGCCGCTGAACCAGAAATGACCGTCTTCATCTTTGCGGCCGTAATCGCCGGTGCGAAACCAGTCGCCGATAAACTTGTCCTCTGTGGCCCGCGGATTTTGCCAGTATTCCAAAAACATTACCGGATCCGGCGCTTTTACCGCAATCTCACCGAGCTCGCCCGGTTTGACAATCCGGCCGCCCTCATCGATGATCTCAACAACATGTCCCGGAACAGCCCTGCCGATGGCGCCTCGAACCGGTTGCATGACTTCCGAACAAAAACCGACCACCAGATCACATTCGGTCTGCCCGTATTGCTCATTGATCTCAACCCCGAGCTGTTCTCGGGTCCAATCGCAAAGGGTCTCTCCCAGTGTTTCTCCCCCGGCGGTTATCGATCTTAACTGAAGATCGTAATGTTCCCGCGGACGCTTGACGGCATGCATCATCATGCGCAACACGGTGGGAACCGCCATGAGATTTCTGATTCTGTATTTGGCCATCATGTAAAATGCCTTCTCAGGATCAAACTTTCTGGGCCTGTACGCCAGCACGGGATAACCATGATGAAGCGTTGGAAATAAGGCATCGTAAGAGCCGCCGATGTATGCCCAGTCCAGCGGCGTCCACAGCAGGTCGCCTTCGCGCGGGAACAAATTGTGGTAAAATTCGAAGCCCGGCAGGATCCCCAGCAGCAAGCGATGACCGTGAAGGGTGCCTTTGGGTTGGCCGGTGGTCCCCGAGGTGTAAATAATCAGGGCCGGGTCATCCGGTTTGGTTTTAACGGGCGTGAAGGAGCGACGGCCTTTTTCGACACATTCCCAAAAATCCAGAACGCCGGCCTGCCGGCCGGCATCGACAACGATCATCAGTTCAAGGTTGCAAAGATGTTGTTTGAGCTCAAAAATTTTGGGCAGGTTTTCTATATCGGTAATCAACGCCCTGGCCCCGCTATCCTGCATCCGGAATTCAATCGCATCCGGTCCAAATAGGGTGAGAAGCTGGACTGCGATGGCACCCAGTTTATAAACGGCGATGTGTGAAATCAAGGTCTCCGGGCGCTGGGACAGCAAAATGCCCACTCGGTCGCCGCGCTGGATGCCATTGGCTTTTAAAGCATTGGCGAGCTGGTTGGATCTGTCTCTTAAATCCCGGAAGCTATAGCGCTGCTCGTTTTGCTGAGGGTCTACATAAATCAGCGCCAGGCGGGTTTTATCATCGGCCCACTTATCGCAGACATCCACGCCGATGTTATAATTTTGAGGTATCTCCCAGTTGAAGTTACGGCATATTTCCGCATACGTTGTGCCCTTGAGCATTTTTGCAACCCCTTTAAGGCAATCCGGCCGGAACTATACCGGATGTCAAAAACACGCTCCGGTTACGGACGGTTTTTTTGCTATAACCACTTCTGCTGCCCTGGTTTTATTCTGATGGTTTTATTGACAAGCGGAATCATTGTGGGCCTCACATTGGCTTCATTTTAGGAACCGAACCATTTATTGACGATTTGCCGGTATTCTCCGCTTTCGATCAGCTCCAAAAGGGCAATATTGATTTTTTCTCGATACGGACTTCGGACTTGAAGCGCAATTCCGTAATGTTGCTCCTGAAAGAGCAAACCGACCACTTTGACCTTTCCTTTTCCTTTTCCGGAAGCGTGATGCTGCAGGACCGGTGCATCGTAAACAATGGCATCCACCTTTCCGGATTCCAACAGCGGGTAAGCGTTGTCCACATTTTCAACCTTAACCGTCCGGATTCCCTGTCCGGCGAGAAAGTCGGCCGCCGTGCTTTTTTCAACGGTTGCCACCCGCTTGCCGAAAAGATCCCGGGGGCTGTCGATGGTCCCGAGCAACTCCTGGACCGTTACCGTGCTCGTTACGCTGGCGGTAAAATAGGCGAAAACAAAGTAACCGGCCAAAATCCAGACAAGGCCAAAAAGCCGCCCGACATTTCCCTTCGGTGTCTTATCGCCGTATCCGACGGTCGTAACGGTGACAACCGCCCACCAGATCGAATGCCACAGGCCCTGCAGGTAGCCCTCGGGAAACTGGGGATTGTGGCCCCGCTCCAGAACCCAGATAATGTGTGCGGCGATGAGCAGGCCAATAAAAAATATGGCCGCACCGTACAACAGCTCGCGTGAAAAAATAACCGAAAAAATTCTGGAAACCACTTCTCCGATAACGGATCCGGAACTCTCCGGGACCATAATTTGAAGCCCGGTCTCAAAGAAAGCATGCGAAAAATCAAGGATCTGTTCCCGCTCTGCCGTTATGCTGATTCCGGCAATGGCGACATCCGCTGCGCCACGTTCCACTTCGTCCAGCAGCTTGGCGATCGTGTTCACGCCGTAGAGCTCATATGGCATGCCAAGGCTTTCGGCAATCTTTTCCCACAGCTCGATGCTGAAACCGGTATACTGCTTGTCCTGGTAAATCACAAACGGCTCAAAACGCTTGGTGACCACTCGCAGCGCCTCAGCCGCCGGCAGCGGGGTCATGGCGCCCTGTGACGATGGTGGCGGCAATTGGGTTGGTTGAAGGGTCCTGGCCGCCGCCAGCCACCGGTCGATCTTATCCCGGTGCCGAGCGATCCATTCCAGGGCGTGGCGCCGGATGTCCCGGTCGTCGTCTTCGCCGTCAAGCATTCTGGCGTTTTGCCGGGATATGTCCTCGAGCGGAATTTTGACCAGTTCCAGCAACCGTCTAACATCCGGATGCTCGTCCAGAAATTGCTTGTTGGCCACAACGCGGATGTCGTTGGGTGGAAACCCCATCGCGCAGGGATCGTTGACGCATCCGGGCACGGCCTTGAGGGTCGTCTGGTCTTCCAGATTCTTTTTTGCCGTGGGCAAGCTGGCGAAGGGCACTTCGATCCAAACGACGTCTTTGCCCGGGACCAACGTGCCCACCGTCCAGTTGGGCGTCCAGGTGTAAAACAGAATGGGGTCGCCCCGATGGTAGCGGCCGATGGTTTCATCCATCATGGGCGCGTAATCGCCCTGGACGTGTTCAACGGTGCCGCGTAAATCGTAGGCATCCAGATGGTGTTCAACGACCCGCTCGCATCCCCAGCCGACATTACAGCCGATGAGGTCGGCCTTGCCATTACCGTTGCGATCGAAGACGGCGGCAATTTTAGGATTTTTTAAATCGCCCAGGCTGCTGATCCCCAGATCGTCGGCCGTTTTTTTATCCACCAGGTATCCCTGAAGCGCGCCGGCTCTGACTTCAAACCCAACCGCTTCAACCCTGCTCCGCACGCGGGCATCCTCGATAAAGATATGGTGACTGGGAAACCAGCCGTTGGCCCACAGATCCATTTCCCCTCTGGCCAATGACAGATAAAAGGCCTGATTTTCCATGGTTTGCGGTTCGTTTACCGTGTATCCCAGCTCTTCCAGCAATCGCCTGAAGATCTCTGCCTGGAACCAGCCGGTATCCCAGGTTGCCCGCGCCATGGACACGGTTTCCCCGGTTGCCGGGCGCTCTTCATCCGGTGGTGAAAACAGCTTCGGCTCGTGCTGCGCAGCGGCCCGATCGCCGCCTGCCAGCATCAGCACGAGCCAGATGCCCATCCACAGACGCAAAACCGTCTGTGTTGCCGACAGTGCGCAATATCGCAAAGAGACTTTTTTTGGGGTGATGATCGTCGTCATACGGTAAAAAAAGCGTGTGGCGCCCGCCAGTTGCGGCACACCTCAATGGACTATGTCCTGCGGTGCCTTATTCAACTCGCACCAGGCCGAAAGCTGCGCTTACAAGATAACCAAAGAGCCGCAGCCCAGTGGTAGACCTTGTTTAGCGGCCGATCATTCCAGCCATGCCTGCACCTGGTCTCCGTGATAGCGCATATAGCGCAGGGCCTTTTCACCCGGATACATGCCATCGTCTTCCTGGATCCAGATCATCAGCTGCTCCAGCTCTGCAGGTGTCCAGTTAAAATTGTCAAGAAACCGGTAAACATCGGGCATATCCTCCTTTAAACCCGGGCGAACGATGGTATGGATTTCTTCCTTGCCGCCGAAAATATTTTTGGGATCTTCCAGAAACTTGAGTTTCCAGCGGGCAAACTTCCAGTGAGGTTCCCATCCGGTCACGACGATCCAGCGCTGCTTGCGGATGGCATTGGAAAGCTCGGCGACCATGGAAACTTCGCTGCCTTTTACCAGTTCATAGTTGTACAGGCCATACTCGCGCAGGGCCTCGCGGGTTTTTTTCATGATACCGGCTTCCGGATCGATGCCGATGATGCGGCGGTTGAACTTATCCGCATATCTTTTCAGATCGGGGATCGAAACGGCCTTGACATAGGGGACGTTGCTTTGCCCGGATTCGGCCGTTTGCCGACCAACGGTGACATGCGGCACCACCAGACCGATTTGCGTGCCGACCAGATTCGGGCCCAGATCTACGATCTGATCCTTGTATTGCTCATAATAATGGCCGTGGGTCGTGGGCAGCCAGGCCGCCACCATGCCGTCGACCGTGCCGGCGGCCACCGCCGCCCACATTTTATCCGCGGTCATCGGAACGATTTCACAGGCATGACCGAGTTTTTCCTGTATAACGGTTTTGACCATATTGGTGGCGGCCACCGTTTCAGACCATTCCACGTAGGAAAGGCGAACCGTCTTTTGCTCGGCCGCAGCCTGGACGGGAATAAGGGCCACCAGCAAAGCGGATATACAAATCAGCATTGCCGTTTGATAAAGGGTTGCCTTTTTTCTCATGAGTACCTCCTATTTGAAATCCGGCTGCATCGTCCGCAGGGCACCCGGCGCAGCCGGTAAACGCATCAAACGCAAGTGGGTTGCATCTCTCCCGATGCAACTTCCCCGGCTGATCCCGCGAATCAGTCGTAACCATGTTCTTTGACATGGTCCAAAAGCCCTTTGATTACCGCAAAGCACATCAAAAACATGACGACGGCAAAGGGCAGCCCGGTACTGATGGCCGCGGTTTGCAGGGCCACCATGCCGCCGCCCAGCAGCAGAATGGCCGCGACGGTGCCCTCAAGGATGGCCCAGAACAACCGTTGGGGCTTGGGCGGATCCGGGTTGCCGCCGGCGGTGATGATATCGATCACCATCGAGCCCGAGTCCGAGGAGGTCACAAAAAAGAAGACGACCACTATCATCGCCAGGATGGACGTCACCCAGCTCAACGGAAAACTTTCTAGAAAGACAAACAGGGAGACCGGGATGTTTTCCTGAACCGCTTTGGCCATGCCGCCGGCCGCAAACCGTTCGATGTAGATGGCGCTGTTGCCGAAAACCGTCATCCAGGTGAAGGTGACCATGGTCGGCACGACCAGCACACATGCCAGATATTCGCGCAGGGTCCGCCCGTAGGAGATGCGGGCGATAAACATGCCCACAAACGGACACCAGGCAATCCACCACGCCCAGTAAAAAATGGTCCACCCGTTTTGCCAGTTGCCGCCTTCGGTATAGGTCTCGTTCCAGAAGCCCAGATCAAAAAAGTCCTGGATGTAATTGCCCAGGTTTTCGATCCAACCGTTGAGCAAAAACAGGGTCGGTCCCAGAATTGCGACAAAGAGCATCAACAGCAGGGCCAGCGCAATATTGATATTGCTGAGCAGTTTGATGCCGGCCTCCAGACCGCGGACCACCGACCAGGTCGCCAGCGCCGTGATGCCGGCAATTAATATCACCTGAACCCAGGCGCTTTGCGGAATGCCGAACAAATGCGCCAGGCCGGCGTTGACCTGCTGCACGCCGAAAGCCAGGGAAGTGGCGACACCGTAAAGACAGGAGATCGTGGCCAGAATATCGATGGTGTGGCCCAGCCCGCCGTAGATGCGCTCTTTTAAAACCGGATAAAAAACATTGCGAATCGACAGTGGCAGCCCTTTGGTAAAGCCGAAAAACGCCAGCCCCAACCCGATCAGCGCATAAATGGCCCAGGGATGAAAACCCCAGTGCAGATAGGTCAGCTGCATGGCCGCCTTGGCGCTTTCGATGGTGCCGGGCTCTGACAGCGGGTTGGCCACATAGTGGAACATGGGTTCAGCCACCCCGTAAAAGAGCAGGCCAATGCCCATCCCCGCGCTAAACAGCATGGCAAACCAGCTCAGATAACCGAATTCAGGCTTTGCCTCCGGCCCGCCGATGCGCAAGCGCCCAAGAGGCGAGACCATGATCCCGATGCAGGTGGCCAAGACGACGTTCATGGTCAGCACCAGAAACCATCCGGTATAGTCGCACATCCATGCCTTTATCCCTGAAAACAGCTTTACGGCGGAATCGCCGGCAAGAATCGTAAAGATCACGCCGGCAAAAATCAGCCCGGCGGCCACAAAAAATACCACGGGCTGGATATCGTATTTCAAGATCTTGTTATCCAAATTTTTTATTGTTTCGGCAGTCCTGATTCTAAATTTTTGCTCGGCCATAAAACACCTCCTTCACACCCCTCTTCGGTTCATTTAAACGCGGGTTTTTGGCATGCAACGCCTCACATCCGGGATTCACTGTAACCCGCTCATCCCGGGCAGCCGATCTGCAGCAAACTCGGCTTCCGGCACCTGCATGATTTCTGGGGTACTGCAGAACGTGGGTGCCCATGCCTGAGCTGCGCTTAGTCGTCTGCCGCACATTCGCCTTCAACTCTTTTTAAGATGATGCGGTCTTTTTCGACAACCATCTCGAAGCAGTCACCCAGCGTAAAACCGGTTTTTTCAAGCATCTCTTTCGAGAAAATGATCCCTTCCTTTTTAACCTTTGGTTTTTCCGCCGGGGAATAATCAAAGAGCCCTTTGATGACATAGATTTTCCCGTCAAGCTCCTGGAGCATCGCCAAATGTTCCCGC
>JASFGN010000103.1:0-7946 GCA_050123735.1 Desulfobacterales bacterium
ATTCACAGCCGCGCACAACAGACCCAGCACCTGGAAATCCTATTGAAGATGGTCGGCATGTCACCGGCCAGCGCTGAGCGCTATCCGCATGAATTCAGCGGCGGCCAGCGCCAGCGCATCGGCATTGCGCGCGCCCTATCTGTTGAGCCCGCTTTGATTATTTGCGACGAACCGGTTTCGGCTCTGGATGTCTCGATTCAGGCCCAGATTATTAACCTGTTAAAAGATCTCCAGCGTCAACTGCAGCTCAGCTACCTGTTTATCTCCCATGATTTGAATGTGGTCGGCTATCTGTGCGACACGGTGGCGGTGATGTATAGGGGACATATTATGGAGCAGGCGCCCGCCGATGCGCTCTTTGATCATCCCATCCACCCCTATACCCACCTGCTGCTGTCCGCCATCCCGGACGCCGACGGCAGCAGCGAAACGGAAATGAATGCAATGGCAGATGAGCCCGGTAATACGTTGAATCCGCCGGCCGGTTGCGGTTTTCGGGATCGTTGCCCGCTAAAAGAAGAGCGCTGTGCGCAAGACGCGATTGAATTTGAAAAAGTAGGCCCTGATCATCGGGTGCGCTGCTGGAAGGTGACCCGCAACGGTGCCTATTCATTTTAAGGATACTCCCTAAAAAAACGACTTCAGAAAAGGAATCCGTCTGTGTACGCTACCCATCATAATACGCCTAAATCGGAAATTGATCGGCGCTGTGCCCATCTGAAAAGCCAGCTTGTGGAAAACGATATCGCCGCAGCGCTTTTGGTTCAACGCGCGGATCTGCTCTATTTCAGCGGCACCATTCAGGAAGCGCACCTTTTTGTTCCGCTCGATGACGAGCCCATTTTAATGGTGTATAAAAACTATGATCGTGCCATCGCAGAATCGTCTTTGAGCCGTATCGTGCCGCTGGAATCGCCCCGGGCCATTCCGCAGATTTTAGAGGACTGCAGTTATGCCATACCGCAAACCATCGGCATGGAACTCGATGTGCTGCCGGTAAATCTGTATCGCAATTATCAACGCATATTTGCAGACCGAGATCTGGTCGATGTTTCCCATCTGATTCGCCTGGTGCGGTCGCTGAAATCAAATTATGAAATCGATATGATCCAACAGGCCGCGCGCCTGTCTGATGCGGTGGCCGAACAGGTTCCAGCCCTGCTGCGCGAAGGGATGACAGAGCTGGAGCTGGCCGGTCTGGTTGAAGCCGAAGCCCGCAAACGGGGCCATCAGGGGGTTGTGCGCATGCGGCTGTGGGGCAGCGAAATGTTTTACGGGCACCTGATGGCCGGTCCTTCGGGGGCTGTGCCCAGTTTTCTGTCCTCTCCCACCGGTGGCACCGGCGCCAGCCCGGCGGTTGCCCAGGGCCCGGGGTTTCGTCCCATTCAAGCGCATGAACCGGTCCTGGTCGATTATGTCTTTGCCTTGAACGGCTATTATTCGGACCATGCGCGCATTTTCTCAATCGGAGAACTGCCGGATGAATTGATGGCGGCGCATGCCGCCATGATTGAACTGCAGAATCTGATCAAACACGAAGCCAAACCGGGCGTACCCTGCGGTGCGATTTATGATCTGGCCTTAGAGTGGACGCGCAGCAAGGGATACGATGAACATTTTATGGGGGTCGGTAAGGACCGGATTCGCTTTGTGGGGCACGGGGTCGGTATCGAGCTGGATGAGTACCCGTTTCTGGCAGCCGGTCAGACACTGGCACTCCAGGCGGGCATGACCCTGGCGCTGGAGCCCAAGCTGATTTTCCCCGATAAAGGGGTGGTGGGGGTTGAAAACACGCACCTGGTGACGGACGACGGACTGGCGCAATTTGGCCGGTTTCCGGATGACATCGTAATTGTATGAATGAATCACGCAAAGGCGCAAAGATCTTCTTACTTCGAGATGGTTATCAAGAAAACATCTTCTGGCAAAAACACCCTGCCGCATAAGCCTTGTGCTTCTTTAGATATTGGACAGCTGTGCTTCTAAGTTCTGCAGTTTTTTTTGCTGCTCCTGATAGAGGGCATGCGCCGTTTCCAGGGAAACCCTTTCAAAACCAATGGTGTCGCCAGGGGTGGCCTGGGCCACCCTGGACAAATCCACCGAGATAACGGTCACAATCTTGGTGTAGCCCCCAACCGTTTGCTCAACCATTAAAATGATCGGCTGCTCGTCCGCCGGAATTTGGACGCCGCCTGGCATGGTGGGTTCTGAGATGATGCTTTTGGGCATGCCCTCACGGATTTTAATCCTGGGCCCCTGCAGCCGGTAACCCATGCGGTCGGCCTGGGTGCTGACCATAAAGTCAGACTGAAAAAGAACCTCCAGGCCTTCTGTAAAAAAATCATCCTGTGGACCGGGGATCGCGCGGATGGTCAGCTCAGCAGGATATGCGGGTATCAGATCCGCAGGCATTTGCCGCGGCCTGTCCAGGCGTTTTCCCCGACCGCATTCGATGACATCCCCGGCTTTCAGCGCACGCCCCTGGTGGCCGCCGATACTTGCGCCGACATAGGTCGACCGGCTGCCCATCACCCGAGGCACATCGATACCACCGCCGACAGCCAGATAAGCCCGGCAGCCGCTTTGCACCTGTTGGATGTCCAGGACATCGCCCGAATTGACGCTAAACGAGGTCCAGGTGGGTATGGGTTGATCATTCAATGTCATTTTAATGTCGGCGCCGGTCACCGCCAGATCGGCCGGAGCCAGAATGTCAAGGCGTGGACCCATCACGGTGATCTCCATAACCGCGCTGTTCCTGGGATTGGCCACCAGCAGGTTGGCGCAATGGAACGCAAAAGCATCCAGGACGCCGGACACCGGAATACCCATTTGCTGGTAACCGTAGCGGCCTTCATCCTGAACCGTTGTGTAGCCACCGGGCGTCAGGACCGATAATACCTCCATTATTCAGCCTCCTTTTCAACCAGGCGCGCATATTCTGCGACGGAGATGGAATTGAATTTAATGCGATCGCCGGCCTGGTAAAGGAATGGATTTTTACGTCGGGGGGCAAATAATTTGACCGGCGTGCGACCGATCAGCTGCCAGCCGCCGGGGCTGGCGATCGGATAGATGCCGGTCTGATTGTTGGCGATCCCCACCGATCCCTCCGGAACCAGCGTACGGGGTGTCTCCAACCGGGGGGTGTGCAGCTTTTCCGAAAGACCCCCCAGAAAAGGAAAACCCGGCGTAAATCCTACCATGTAGATCAAGTATTCCGGTTTGCAATGCAGGTCGATGACCTCCGATACGCTCAGCTGATGGGCAGCGGCAACCGTGTCAATATCCGGCCCGAATTCACCGCCGTAACAGACGGGGATTTCAACCGTGCGGGGTGGTGGAATCTGTATATCCGCCAGATGGGCTTCTAATGTTTCAAGGCTTTTTTGAAGCTCGACGGTATCGGTCATCACAGGATCGTAAATCATCAGCAAAGAGCGGTACGTCGGGATGACCTCGGTGACCCCTTTGAGGGGGTTGCCTTCGATGACGATGGCCATGGATCTGACCTTGTTGTTGACCGCCGGATCGATGACGTCACCGTATTCGACCAGCAGACCGCGATCACCGGCCGTGCGAAAGCGGGCTTTGGCAAACAGACCTTTTTGCATAGCGGTTATCATTCCTTTCCCATGGGTGTCACCGCCACTCCATCGGCTTCGAGCGTCTCCCGAATGCTGCGGACAAGTTCCACCGCTTTGGGATTATCACCGTGCACGCATAACGTTTGGGCTTCAAGCGGGATGGCCGAACCGTCGATTGCGACGACGACCCCTTCTCGAACCATGCGCAACGCTCTTTGCGAAACCGCCTGGGGATCTTTGATGACTGCGCCGCTCTGGCGCCTTGACACCAGGGTTCCTTCAGGGCTGTAAGCTCTGTCCGGAAATGCTTCATAAACCACTTTAAGCCCCACTTCCTGACCAATCCGGGTCATGAGCTCTCCTTTGGCACCGGCCAGTGCTACGTATCGCAGATCTGGATTGACCTGAACGATGGCTTCGGCAACCGCGCGCGCAACGTCTTCATTTTCAACGGCTGTCAAATACAGCGCACCATGCGGTTTGACATGCTGCAGGCGGGTCCCATGGGCGCTGCAAAAGGCTTGCAGAGCGCCGATCTGATAAATGACGTAATTGCGGAGCTCTTCCATGGTGCAGTCCATGTTGCGGCGGCCAAAACCCAGCAAATCGGGATACCCCGGATGGGCGCCCACCCCCACGCCATGCTCAACGGCAATGGCAACCGTGTGGTTCATCACGGCGGGATCTCCGGCATGCCAGCCACAGGCGATATTGGCAGAAGTAATGTATTGAATGACCGCGTCATCCATGCCCAGTTTATAGGCACCAAAGCTCTCGCCCATGTCACAATTAAGATCAATTCGTTTCACTGTCATGTCTCCTTTCAAACACCAGCACTTTGATCCTGAAGGAGGTCTATTTAGTGGTCATCAAATTGGGAAGAAACAGGGCAATATTTGGAAAAATCGTCAGGATGGCCGTTGTCAGCAGCATCAAAAAGAAAAAAGGCAAGGCGTACTTGGCCACCTTGACAATCGGCTCGTCCGTCAGGCCCTGAATAACGAACAGGTTGAAACCGACCGGTGGTGTAATCTGGCTGACTTCCACCATCAGGATCAAGTAGATACCGAACCAGATGGGATCAAAACCGGCAGCCGTAACCATGGGCAGGGCGATCGGCAGCGTCATTACCACAATGGAAAAACCATCCAGCAGGCAACCGAGGATAACGTAAAATACGCCCAGCAGGATCATGAGCATATAAGGGGAAAGACCCAATTCGGTGATCGTCCGGGTGATGGCCGCCGGGATGCCCAAAAACCCCATGACACGGGACAAAAATCCGGCTCCCACAACAATCATCATAATCATGGCGTTGGTTTTAACCGCACCCACCAGGCATTCAAACAAAATCTTAAAATTCATCTGACGGTTGAGAAACGCGAACACCGTAGCCCCCAAAACACCCAGGGCCGCTGCCTCGGTCGGGGTGGCCACACCCCCATAAATACTTCCCAAAACCATCAGAATCAAAATCAGCGTCGGTGCCAAATCCTTGAGGCCCACCAACCGCTCTTTCCAGCTGTAGCTTTCCTGGGTTCGGGGGGCTATCGCCGGGTTGCGAATCCCGCGGTAAATGATGTAAGTCGAATAAATCCCAGACAGAAGCAACCCCGGTAAGATGCCGGCCATAAACATTTTACCGATCGACACCTCGGCCAGAATGGCATAAACGATCATGATCAAAGAAGGGGGAATCAAAAATCCTAAGGTGCCGGCACCGGCCAAAGATCCCATCGCCAGGCGCCGATCATAGCCCAGCTTGTCAAATTCGGCCAGGGTGATGCGGCCGACCGTCGCGGTGGTGGCGGCACTGGAGCCCGATACCGCTGCAAACAGGGTACATGAAACGATGTTCATCAGCAACAGTCCGCCGGGAAGCCGGTAGAGCCAGGGAACCAGGGACTTAAAAAGCTTTTCGGATATGCCCGAGCGATACAGGATTTCACCCATGAGAATAAACAGCGGCAGCGCCACGTATTCCCATTTTTCAATTGTCGCCCACACAGACGATGCCATGTTGTTGCCGGCCGGCAGGGGGCTGTATATCAGCATGCCCATAAAGCCGACAATAAAAAGCGAAAACCCCACCCAGATCCCGGCTGCCAGGGTCAGGAACAATATGCCAAACACGACCAGCGCCATCATCAGATTTGCTTCCATTAGACGACTTCCTCCCCGGTCCCGATGGCCTCATAGGTTTTAACGGTCGTGGCAAACAGTTGCAGCAAAAAACAGGCCGCTCCGATGAGCATCACCACCTGCGGTATCCATAAAGGTGTATTGGTCAGCGTCCCCGAAGTCGAATTATAGCGTATGGCCGACTGCACCATTTTTAACAGATACCACCATAAATACCCCATGAACAGGGTGGTCATGCCGGTGGCGACAAAGGTGATGATTCTGGACAATTTGGGTGGCAGGAAGCCCAGCACGAGGGTGATCCGGATGTGTCCCTTCTCCTTGAGACAGTAACCAGCACCCAGAAAAATAATGGCGGCCAGGCCGTAAGCACAGTATTCATCGGCAATGAGCGTGGTTTTCGAAAATGCGTTCCAGAGAAAAATTTCAAGCAGGATCAACAGGGTCATCAGCCCCAGCATGACCGCAGAAATTCGCGCTACCCAGTTGCTGAGGTTTTCGATCCAGCGCACGAGGATGTTCATCATATCTCCATCAGACAGATAAAGGAAATGAGCAGATCCGGCAAACCATCGGCACGAACCTGCTCATCGATGAGATCTGCAAGGCAACTATTGGCGACCCGTGATCCTGTAATATTCCTCTAAGATCTTCTGGGCATCGGCGCCCGCCTTTTTGGCCCATTCGGCGCGCAGCTGGTTGCCGATCGCGTCCAGTTGAGCGCGGAACTCGTTGCTGACGGGTTTGATGGTCATGCCCTGTTTAAGCAGCTCTTCCCGGCTTTTGCGGTCCATGTCACCGGCCAGGTTCCACATGTCGTCCTCCATTTGCGATGCAATTTCCAGCACCGTCTTCTGGGTGTCCTTGGGGAGCTTGTTCCAGGCTTCCAGGTTGACGTTGATCATATTGACCGGGCCGACGATATTGATGGGCGTGAAATATTTAAGCACCTCCCAGGCCTTGGCATCAACACCGGACACAGACGAGGTGTACATGGAATCCAGAAGCCCGGCCTTCATGGCAGGATAGACTTCGCTGAAGGGCATTTTGCGCGCCGCGATGCCGGTGGCATTGCCAAATGATAAACCGGTGCCATCATAGACGCGCATTTTCAGGCCCTTGAGATCTCCCTCAGAGTTGATGGCCCGCTGGGTATAGATGCCGGAAAAAGGCCATACCGAGCTATACAGGGTGAACTGATTGAAATCCTTTAGAATCTTGGCATATGTCGGTTTGGCCAGCTGATACAGCAGGCGCTGCTCAAAAGCGTTGGTGGAGATGAAGGGCTGGGCCGTCAGGGCCAGGGTGGGGGCATCCCCCTCCACCATGCCGGTGGGCACTTCAGCGATAACGAGCTGTCCTTCTGCCACCGACCGCAGCAGCTCAGGGCCCTTGAACCCCAGAGCGGCACCGGGGTGCAGGACAATCGACAGCTGTCCGTTGGTGGCTTCCTTTACCTTGTCGGCAAATTCTTGGGCCCCCTTGGAATGAAAGTTGCCGGCCGGATAGTTCAAGTGCATATCCCATTTGGTTTCGGCCAGAGCGCCCGAAAAAGATACCAGGGCAAAAACAAGACAGAGCGATAGAAGCATAATTTTTTTCATTAACGGTTCCTCCTTTTGCGATGGTGTGGTTAGGATACTGCGCAATTCGAATTTAATTTATAGTTGACATATATTCCAAATATGTGTCAAGCGTGTTTTACCTAAAACCGGCAATGGATCGACTGTTTTTCGAAACAGTTAGGCATTGTTGCCGTGGTCGACCGCTTCGCCCGCCACAACACGGAATGGATTTTTTGAGCACAGTTTTAACGTTTTAATCCTAAAAGGAGATGGCCATATGGGGTCCAATACCTACACAATCACATCGCCGGTCATGGGCACCTTTTACCGCGCCTCGGCCCCTGGAGAAAAACCCCTGGTGGAGGTCGGACAAAAGGTGGATGCTGCTGCGATTGTCTGTATGATTGAATCCATGAAAATATTCACCGAGCTGCGGGCGGATCAGCCCGGGACGGTGAAAAAAATCCTGGTTGAAAATGAAGAGCCGGTCATGAAAAACCAGGAACTGATCGAAATCGAGATCGGTTAAATCAACTCTTCTCAATTGATCGTCATGAGGCCCTGAATGGCAACGGCACAATTCAGCAAAATTTTGATCGCCAATAGAGGTGAAATTGCCGTCCGAATTATACGGGCCTGCCGGGAAATGGGC